>CAZNZH010000798.1:0-2877 GCA_964577445.1 uncultured Myxococcales bacterium | reverse complement strand
CGCCAACCAGGCCATCATCATGGAGCTGAAGAAGGCCGTGGCGGTCGAGGCCGCCGCGACGGGCTTCGGTGACATCTTCATCAACGCGAAGCCGTGGGCGAAGGTGACGGTGGACGGCACGCCGAGGGGCACGACGCCTGTGACGGTGAGAGGGTTGAAGTCCGGCAAGCACACCATCGTGCTGACCAAGGGTGCGCAGTCGCGCACCCGCACCGTGACGGTCAAAGCCGACCATAAATCGTCGGTGGTCGAGGACTTCGAGTCGAAGTGAAGACGCTCGGCGCCCTGGGGCGAGCGAGCTGGGGTTTTTTGGCTATTGACAGCCCCCGCGACCTCCCTTAGCGTTCGCCGCCGTTGTTGGACGGCTCTTTTTGCGGGAATAGCTCAGTTGGTAGAGCGCCACCTTGCCAAGGTGGAAGTCGCGAGTTCGAGTCTCGTTTCCCGCTCCAGACAAGCCCCGCTTCGGCGGGGCTTGTCGTCTCTGCCGTCCCAAATGCGCCGGGCCGCTGGGCGCGCTGGGTGCGGACCGGCCGCCCTGGTGACCGCGACGCGCCCCCCTGGGCTCACGCTTCGCGCCTGAGCCGCCATCCGTGTAGGATGTCACCCCAGACCGGGGAGGCCCTGATGTCCGTCGCACTGAAAGCAGCGTGCCCGTGTGGTAGCGGCCGCAAGTACAAGCACTGCTGCCACGCCGCAGACGTCCAGGCCAAGGCGGCGCGCAAGAGCCGCGTGCCCCTCATCTTGATCGCGCTCGGCCTCATCGGCGGCGCGATCTTTGCGGTCACCCACGGGATACGGACCGGTGGGATCGTCGCCACGGCCGGGGTGGTGTTCGCCGTGCTCGTGATGGCCCTGGGCGATCCGCCGCCACCACGGGGCGGCGACGACGACCCCGCGGCCATGAACTTCGGGCGGTAGTCACAGACACCATGGCGCGCAACTGGGACAAGATCGCAGGCGAACGCGGCCTGGACGTGCCCGAGGGGCGACTCGCTCGCCTGGTTCGGATGGGCAAGCTCGGCGTGAGCGTCTCGGCGTCGACGATGGCGCGCAAGGTCGGCTCGGTCCTGATGCCCGGGGACGCCGAGGCGCGGCTCGTCGGCGATGGCCTGTTCCGCACGAAGCAGGCTGAGAAGATCCTTGAGGTGCTGGGGCGAATGAAGGGCGCGACCATGAAGGTCGGTCAGATCCTCTCGGCGGATCCTGATCTCTTGCCGCCCGAGTTCATCCAGGCCCTGACCCAACTGCAACACCAAGCGCCGCCGATGACGTGGCGCACGGTCAGCGCCCAGGTCGAGCGGGCCTTTGACCGCCCCATCGAGGATGTCTTCCGCTGGTTCGACCCCAAGCCCATCGGCGCCGCGAGCATCGGCCAGGTCCACCGCGGCACCCTGAAGACCGGCGAGGACGTCGCGATCAAGGTGCAGTACCCGGGGGTGGCCGAGTCCCTTGAGAGCGACCTCTCGAACCTGGCGTCGATGCTCAACCTCGGGCGGGTGCTCGTCGACAGGCGGCGCCTTGACGACTATCTCGCCGAGGTGCGGCGCGCCATCGTCGCCGAGGCGGACTACGAGGCCGAGGGGCGCAACCTCGACCGGTTTTCCATGGTCCTGGCCGAGCGCCCCGGCGTGCGGGCGCCCCTGCACTTCGCCGAGTGGACCCGCCCGACGGTCCTCACCATGGAGTTCGTGGCCGGGCAGAAGCTCGACACCGCGCTGGACGCCATGACCGACGAGGGCGAGCGGACCGATCTGCTCACGCGCTTCATCGAGACCTACGTCTGGATGTTCCACGAGCAGCTCGAGCTGCACGCGGACCCGCACCCAGGCAACTTCATCGTCGACGAGTCTGGAGACCTCGTCATCCTCGACTTCGGCTGCGTGAAGTCGTGCGACCCCGCCTTCGCCGACGGCGTCCTCGACATCATGGACGCGTGCTGGCAGCGCGACGACGAGCGGGTGGCGCAGCTCTACCGAGAGCTCGGCTTCGGGCGCAACGACCCGGACCCAAGGATCTTCGACCCGGGGCTGCTGCGCGCCTATCACGCCATCGCGCTGGCGCCGTTTTTGCGCGACGAGGCCTTCGACTTCGCCGCGTGGGACCTCCGCCGCCAGATGCAGGGCTTCGTGATGGAGCACCCGGCTTTTCTCAAGCTCGTCCCGCCCGCCGAGGGCCTCCTCGTCTTCCGGGTGATGAGCGGCATCAAGGGCCTGCTCCACAAGTCGGGCGCGCGCATCAACGTCCACGGGATGGCCGTCGAGACCGCCCGGCGACGCGGCCGCCTCAGCGGCCCCCCGCGCCTGTAGGTCGCCGATGATCGGCGCACTGGGGCGCGCGCTCTCGCGCTGGGCCGGGCGGTGGGTGCCGGATCCCTTCGCCATCGCGATACTCCTGACCTTCCTCGCCATCGGGCTGGCCTGGGCCTTCGGTGACCGCGGCGCGCTCGACCTGATCGGCCTGTGGGGCGGTCGCGTGGACGGCGAGACCGTGCTGCCGTCGGAGGCCGGCGTCTGGCGCCTGCTGACCTTCGCGATGCAGATGTGCCTCATCTTGGTGACCGGCCACGCCCTCGCCAGCTCCCGCCCCATGGAGCGCGTCATCGCGCGCTTGGCGTCCCTCCCTCAGACCGCCGCCCAGGCCGTCGCGCTGACCGCGCTCACCGCGATGGTGGCCGCGCTCATCAACTGGGGGCTCGGCCTCATCGTCGGCGCGCTCTGTGCCCGCGCCATGGCCGTCACCGCGAAGCAGCGCGGCCTGCGGGTCCACTACCCGCTCCTCGGCGCCGCCGGGTACACGGGGATGATGGTGTGGCACGGCGGCCTCTCCGCCTCCGCCCCCCTCACCGTCACCCAGACCAAAGACCTCGCCTCGCTCCTG
>CAZNZH010000797.1:0-2879 GCA_964577445.1 uncultured Myxococcales bacterium | reverse complement strand
GTGTAGCCGAGCTGCACCCCGGCTGACGCGATGAAGTAGGGCGAGCGGCTCGCGACCGCCTGTGCGTCGGGCGCCGTCGACAGCGACTCCAGCGCCTCGCCCCGCACCCCCGCGACGCTCCCGCCGACCTGCACGCCCTTGGCGAACTCGTGCACGACCGCGACGCCGCCGCCCATCTGACGCTGCACCTGCGTCTCGGTCAGCCCCCCGTCGCAGTCGAAGTTGCGATCGTGCACCCGGATCACGTCCCCGCTGGCGGTGATGATGGTGCGGGGTTCGCGAGTGTGCGCGCAGTAAGGCAGCACCCAGAGCGCGACGACGGCCCAGCCCAGGGTTCGCAACAAGCGGCGCCGCGCCCCCCCCGGCTCTGACCCCGCCGAGGGCGTGCCGGGCGGCGGTGTCACAGCGGCACGATCCCGGCGGCCACCGCGTCCGCCATGTCCTGGTTCAGCGCGTTTTTGAGCTGGTGGTTGACCATCCGCAGGTCCTTGGCGAGCTGCCGCGCCACCATGTACTGAAAGTGCGCCCCGAGCGGCGTATCCGAGCTGTAGAGCAGCTCAAAGGCCGAGCGCGACAGCGACGCCGTGCGCACAGGCCCGGCCGAGCGGCACGTCGCCGAGCGCGGCCCGTGGTCGACCAGCCCGGCGAGGCCGAAGATGTCGCCCTCCTCCATCAACCGCACCACACCGATGCCGGCTTCGCCCGGCCGCTGCACGGTGACCAGGACCTTCCCGTCCAGGATGATGTGCATCGCGTAGTCGGACTTGCTGGCCGTCTGGCCCTCGCGGACGAAGACGTGCCCATCGGGGTACTGCTCTTCCCAGAGCGTCTGCACCAGCGCGTCGATCTCGGCGTCGCCGAAGCCGACGATCGCGGACAGCTCGTTCAGGACGGTGCGCAGCTCCATCGTTCAGTTGCCCCCGAACACGTTGCGAATGACGCCGCTCAGCCAGCCTTCCCGCTTTTGGGGCACATGCTCAAGCCGCCAGGACGTCGCGTCGCCCCGCAGCACGCCGCGGCTGGACAAGCGCACCCGTTCGGAGAGCGTCCGCGCCAGCGCTCGCAGCAGCGGGCTCGCCAGCGCCGGGTCCTCCTCGCGCAGCGCGACCAGCGCCGCCGCCGACAAGACGAGCACGGTGCTGTCGCGCGCGGCCACCACTGTGGCCGACGCCGGCCCCGGGTCCAAGAGCCCGACCTCGCCGACCCACTGACCGGGTGTGACGGTGCCGACCTCCAGCACCTCGCCGTCCGCCGTGACCGTGACCCTCAGCGAGCCGTCGGTCAGGATGTAGAGCGCGTCCGTCTGGACGCCCTCCTCCGTGACCACCTCGCCGAAGGGGATCTTGAGCGGCACCATGCGGTCCAGCAGGCGATCGCGATTTTCGCCGCCCATCTCTTCAGCGAGGAGCGCCATGCCACTACGCATGGCCCCGCTAGGCTGCCGCGACCCCGTCATCGTCCCACCTGGAAAGCCTCACTCAGCCGGCGAAGTATGGCGCGGCCCCATAGGGAAAGCCAGACCTCCTCGACGAGAACTCTGGCTGAGCCAGCAAGAAGCGCGCCAACGGAGCCAGCGGCGTGCCTCGAATCAGAACACCGACGGGCGAATCGCGAGGCGCTCGTCGACCATCCGCTGAATCGTGCTGGACACCGTGGCCACCTTGGCGTCGATGATCTCGTCTTCGGCGTCGTCGCGCCCCTCGAAGGTCATCGGCTCGCCGAAGTCGAGGTAGAAGCGCGACGGGAGGGGCAGGTAGGCCAGCAGGCCCAGCAGGGGCAGGTGCGGCGGGATCGGCACGTAGGGCGCGCCCACCAGCTTGGCCAGGCGCTTCAGGTTCATGACGCTGGGGATCGATTCCTCAGCTCCCACCACGCTGATCGGCACGATCGGCGTGTTGGTCTGGAGCGCCAAGCGCATGAAACCACGGCCGAAATGGGCCAGGCGGTAGCGGTCTTGGAAGAGCTTGCCGCAGCCGGCCGCGCCCTCGGGGAAGACCAGGATCGCGTTGTCGGCGCCTAGCAAATTGCGGCAGTTGGTCGGGTCGCCGACCACCGCGCCCGCCCGCGAGAAGAGCTCGTTGACGTAGGGCAGGGTGGGGACCATGCGCTCGACCATGGCGCGGATGGCGCGCGGCGGCTTGCCGTCGAGCAGGCACGCCGTGCCGATGACCATGCCGTCCAGCGGCAACTGGCCCGAGTGGTTGGCGATGAGCAGCACGCGCCCGTCGGGGATGTTCTCGATGCCCGTGGTCTGGGTGCGAAAGTAGCGGTAGAGCAGGTCGCCGATCGCGTAGCCGTGCTTGGCGGTCTGCGGGTGAAAGCCCCAGTCGTCGTAGCCCTGCTCGTTGAGCTGGTGCTCGAGGGTCGAGAAGGCGCGGTCCAGCTCAGGCCGAACCGGTATCATCCGCAGGAGGTCGTCGAATCCCAATCCCATGGCCCGCAGCATGGCCGGGGCGGCGGCCGCGCGCAACCGGATCGTTGCCGGGTCAGCCGGCGCGCGGCGCTTTGATGGCGCGGTGCATGGTCGGCGCGGCCGCAAAACCCAGCCTCGCGTAGAGCGCGTCGGCCGCTGAGCCCGGTTCGGCGCTGATGACCAGGCGCTCTGCGCCGCAGTCGGCGCGGGCGCGCTGGGCGGCGACGTCGATGAGGTGGCTGGCGACGCCGCGCCGCCGAAATCGCGGGTGCGTGACGACCAACTGAAAGCGCGCCAGCCCGCTGTGCGCGCGGTCGGTCATCACGCCGAGGCTGCCGACCAGGCGCGCGCCGCTGAAGGCCCCCAGCCAAAACCCGGCGCCCTCCGCGCACAGCACCCGGCACCGGGTCATCCGCCGCTCGACGAACTCCGCGTAGCCCTCGACCTCGACGATGTGCGCGAGATC
>CAZNZH010000796.1:0-2880 GCA_964577445.1 uncultured Myxococcales bacterium | reverse complement strand
GTTCCTGAAAAGACATGAGCCAGCCGCGCGACGGGAGAATATGGGAACACCTTCTCAGAGGACGCAGCCCATCCCGATCGTGACGTTGGGGCTGGCCCAGCCGCCCCACTGGGGGATGAGGGGGCTGATGACGGCCGTGAGGGTGCCGCCCAGCTCGGGCAGCGCGTAGAACATCGTGTAATCGCCGGTGGAGCTGCTGTAGGTGGCGTCCGTGCGGCAGGCGACCTCAGCACCGCTGCACGCGCCCCGCATGACGGACAGCGAGAAGCTGAAGCCCGCCTCGATGAGGAGCGAACACGAGCCCGGCGAGCCCGGGGCCTGGTCTTGGACGGTGAAGACCAGGTCCGGGTAGGGGGTGAAGCCCTCGAACTCGATGTCGGCGTTTTGGCCGCAGCTCGAGGTCATGGTGTCCGTCTGCTCCGTGATGGCGATGGCCTTGTCCGAGATGTCATCCAAGGCGAGCGCCGGGCAGGTCTCGGCGACGAGCTCGGCGTCCAGGGTGAACTTCCCTTGGCCTCCGCGGCTGTCGACGATGAGGGTGACCGGCTCACCGGCGGTCAGCACGCGACTCACCTCGGCGGGCATCTTGATGCTGCCCTGGTCGTGGCCATTGCACTGGAGCAGCGTGCCGCCGCAGACCGGGCCCTCCTCGACGTAGAGCGCCGGATTCAGCCCCGACGCCGGGTCGGCTGTGGCCGACAGGCGCCACAGGCCGGTCTTCGGCGGGATAAACCGGTAGGAGCGCTCCGGGCCGGTGTCGCCGCCGCACGCGCCGCCGTGGCTGGTCGCGCCCGACGCGGTGGTGAAGGTCTGCGGCAGGGTCGACCCGTCGCCGATGTCGGCGCTGGGGCAGGTGACCGGCTGGATGTTGAGGACGGCGTTGCCGCTGGCGCCGCTGTTGCCGTCGACGACCACGGCGTAGACCGTGCCCGCCTCGAAGCGGCCGACGATGCGCGAGCGGTCGTCGGCGGTGTCGGCGTCGTTGTTGCAGGCCACCTCCGGCCCGTCGCAGGCCCCCTCGCGCAGGTAGAGCACCGTGTCGAAGTCCGAGCCCAGCGTGTCGATGGTGAACCACTCGGTGAAGGGCACGGTCCACTGCCACGCCACGTCCTTGCCGCTGCCCACCGCGCAAGTGCCCGAAAAGTCATCGCTCTCCGCGGTGGTGAACGCGGTGGCCAGGGCGTCGCCGAAGGCTGGGCTGAGCGCGCTCTCGACGCAGGAGAGGACCGTCGGGCCGCTGTCGAGCTCGGCGTCGGGTGTGGCGTCGCTGGTGTCCGTCGCGTCGGGGTTGGGCAGCTCCGCCACGTCGGCGTCGGAGGCTGGGACGTCGGGCGTGTCGAGGGTCCCGTCGGGCGCGCCGTCCGTCCCGAGGTCGCCCGGGAGGTCGGGCAGCAGGTCGGCGCCGGCGTCTGCGGTCGCGTCAGCCACGGCGTCCCTCGCCGTGTCGGCCACCGAGTCCGCGGCCGTGTCGGCCTGCGGCACCACGATGTTCCCGCACCCCAGCAGCCCCGCAGCCAGCGCCAGCGCGACCCCCGCTCGCCCGGCTCGTCTCAGACCCATCATCGCGCCCTCCTGCTGTCCGTTCCCTGCCGTCATCGGCGGCGGGTGATCCTACTCCCTTCGCCAAGTCGGCGCACGATGACCGGCGGGGAAGCGGCGGACCGGCGCCGCCTCTTCACGTCACGCGCGCAGGGCCTCGATGACCGCCAGGGCGACGTCGACGCGGCCCTCGGGCGCGACGATCTGTAGGCCCTGGACCATGGGGCTGACCGCCCTGGCCAGCTCGATGGCGATGGCCAGGCCGCACTCGGCCTCCTGGGCGTTCTCCTCGGCGTCGCGCATGCGCTGAACCAGCGGCTCGGGCACCGGGACGGAGCCCAGGCCGCGCTCGAAGAACTCGGCTTCGGCGGCGCTGCTCAGGGGCCAGATGGTCGCGATGGTGGGGATGGGCATGCCGCCCGCGAGCCAGGACTCGAGCCCCGCCGGGTCGAAGATCGGCGCCGTGATGGCCAGCTCAGCGCCCGCCTCGACCTTCCAGTGCAGGCGCGAGCGTTCGCGCTCCAGGTCCCAGGCCGTCGGGTCCACATGGATGGCGACGTGAAAACCCGTCGGCGCGCCCAGGGGATTATTGCCGACGTCTTCGCCGTGGTTGAGGCGATTGACCAGGTTGGCCGCGCCGATGGAGTCCACCTCGAGGTCGGGCCAGGCGTCGTGCCCGATGCCCGGGTGGAGCGGCACGCCGGTGACCAGCAGCAGGTTGCGCACCCCCATCGCGTAGGCGCCCAGCAGGTCGGACTGCATGCGCGCGAGGCGGCGTCCGCGGCAGGAATACTGCACCAGCGCCTCGAGACCGGCGTCCCGGCAGACGCCCGCGAGCGACTGCGGCGGCAGGTGCGACCCGTCGGGCAGGCCCTCGGGGAGGCTCACGTAGTCGACGCCGGCCAGGGCCAGGGTTCGCGCCGCGAGCGCGATGTCGTCGCCGCGCCAGCCGCGGGTCGCCGGGAGCTCCACGCCCAGCACCCGCTCGCCACGGTGCAGCGCCGCCGCCAGCACGGACTTGTCGGGTCTGTGGATCGGGATGGCCGCCGACAGGCGGTCCAGGGGGCGCGCGACGGCCGACGGAGCGATCTCGGGCGCCGTCTCTCCCAGCCCCTGGCGGAGCGCGCGGATGTGCTCCGGGCGCGTGCCGCAGCAGCCGCCCAGGAGGCGAGCGCCCGCCCGCACGGCGCGCTTCGCCCAGGCGACCAGGTAGTCGGGGCTGGCGAGGTACAGGTTTCGCCCGCCGACGCTGCGCGGCTGCCCGGCGTTCGGCTGGCCGACCAGCGGCACCCGCACCACGCGGCTCATGGCGCTCAGCGCGTCGAGCGCCGCCAGGGCCTC
>CAZNZH010000795.1:0-2883 GCA_964577445.1 uncultured Myxococcales bacterium | reverse complement strand
GCCTCCCACGGGCCGCCGCCGATCTCGGGCGGGCGCTCTCAGCGCTGGCCCAGACCCTGGGCTGGCCGATCTTGGCCGACGGCGCCTCGCCGCTGCGCGGTCACGGCGCCCCGGACGCGGGCGTGGTGGTCAGCGGCGACGCCCTGGCCCGCACGCGCTCCGGCGCGGCGGTGACCCCCGATATCGTCGTGCGCTTCGGTCAGATCCCGACCTCGCGCGCGCTGACCGAGTGGCTGGCCAGCCCGAACCTGGCGGAGACGTGGCTGGTCGACGCCCACGGGCGCCTGTCGGACCCCGACCACGCCGCGACCATGCTGCTGGTGGCCGACCCGGCGCACCTCGCCTCCGATCTAGCAGACGCCATCAGGGAGATCGGGCCGCGACCGGAGCCCCGGTGGCTCGCCCGGTGGCGCAAAGCGGACGCTAGAGCACAGCGCGCGCTCGCCGCGTGCAGCGACGCCTGCGACGAGCCCTGGTCGGGCGCCATCGCCCGCGCGGTGGTCGCCGCGCTGCCGTCGGGGGCCCTGCTGCACCTCGCGTCCAGCTTGCCGATCCGCGCGTTCGACGCCTTCGCTCCCCCGCCGCGCCCTGGCGTCACCGTCGCCGCCAACCGGGGCGCCAACGGCATCGACGGGACCTTGGCCACGGCGCTCGGCGAGGCCCGGGTGTGGCCGTCCGGCCCCGTGGCGGCCGTGGTCGGCGACCTGGCCTTCCTCCACGACGTGGGTGCGCTGCTGAGCTGCCCGCCGCCCGAGATCCCGCTGGTCATCGTGGTGGCCGACAACGCCGGCGGCGGCATCTTCGACCACCTGCCCATCGCGCGACACCCGACGGCCTTCGAGCCCCACTTCATCACGCGCCCCCGCGCCGGCGTGGCGTCGGTGGCGCGCGGTCTGCCCGCCGCGTTCGAGTCGACCCCGACCATCGCGGCGCTCGCCGAGGCGCTGGCTCGCCGCCTGCTCATCCCCGGCGTCACGATCATCCACGTCCCCATCGCCCGCGCCTTCGACCTGGCCTGCCACGAGCAGGCGCGCGCCGCCGTCGAGAGCGCCCTCAACAACCCCCAATCCGGCCAGGAGCTGACCCCGTGAGCGATCCCACCACCATCGAATGGACCCGCGCCCGCGAGTTCGAAGACATCGAGTACGACAAGGCCGAGGGCATCGCGCGCATCACCATCGCGCGCCCCGAGGTCCACAACGCGTTTCGCCCGCAGACGCTGTTCGACCTGAGCGCGGCCTTCGCCGACGCCAAAGAAGATCCGCAGGTCGGCGTCATCGTCCTGACCGGCAAGGGCGATCTCGCCTTCTGCTCGGGCGGCGACCAGCGGGTGCGCGGCGACGCGGGCTACGTCGGCGCTGACGGGGTGCCGCGGCTCAACGTGCTGGAGCTTCAGCGCTTCATCCGCACCCTGCCCAAGCCCGTCATCGCGCAGGTCAAGGGCTACGCCATCGGCGGCGGCCACGTGCTGCACGTGGTGTGCGACCTGACCATCGCGGCCGACAACGCCATCTTCGGCCAGACCGGTCCCAAGGTCGGCAGCTTCGACGGCGGCTTCGGCTCCTCGTACCTGGCGCGCATGGTCGGCCAGAAGAAGGCGCGCGAGATCTGGTTTCTCTGCCGGCAGTACTCCGCGGCCGAGGCCCTGGAGATGGGCATGGTCAACACCGTCGTGCCCCTGGCCGAGGTCGAGGCCGAGACCATCCGCTGGTGCCGCGAGATCTTGGCGCACTCGCCGACCGCACTTCGCTGCATCAAGGCCGCCATGAACGCCGACGTCGACGGCCAGACCGGCATCCAGGAGCTGGCCGGCAACGCCACGCTGCTCTTTTACATGACCGAGGAGGCGCGCGAGGGCCGCGACGCCTTCGTCGAGAAGCGTAAACCCGACTTCAGCCGCTTCCCGCGGCTGCCCTAGCCGTGGCGTCCACCCCCGCGCATGGGGCCGTCGCGGCCTCGGAGGCCCTCGGGCGTCCGGGGCCCGCCGGCGTGTGGCTGCTGGCCATCCGGCCGCGCACCCTGAGCGCGGGGGCGGTGCCGGTGGCCGTGGGCAGCGCGGTGGCCGCCGCCGAGGGAGGCTTCTCCGCCGGGCCGGCGCTGGCCGCCCTGGTCGGGGCGCTGGCGCTGCAAGTGGGCTGTAACCTCGCCAACGACGTGTCGGATTTCCGAAGGGGCGCCGACACCGAGCACCGCCTGGGCCCGGCGCGCGCGACCCAGCGCGGCTGGCTGACCCAGGGCCAGGTCGCGCGCGGGGCGGCCGCCGCCTTCGGCCTCGCGACGGTGGCCGGCGTCTACCTGACGGCGGTCGCCGGGCTCGCCGTCGTGTGGATCGGCCTGGCCTCCATCGCCGCGGCCGTCCTCTACACCGGCGGCCCCAAGCCCCTGGGATACCTGGGTCTGGGCGATCTCCTGGTCTTCATCTTCTTCGGCCCGGTCGCGGTCGTCGGGACGACGTTTGTGCAGTGCGGTGAGGCCACGCCGCTGTCATGGATCGCCTCCGCACCGATCGGATTGATGGCCGTGGCCATCTTGGTGGTCAACAACCTTCGCGATCGCACGACCGACGCCGTCGCCGGCAAGCGCACCCTGGCCGTCCGCTTCGGCGCCCGCTTCGCTCGCGCGGAGTACGCCGCGGTGATCGCGCTCTCCTTCGCCACGGTGGCCTTGGCTGTGCCGCTCCTGCCCGCGCCGCCGGGGATGCTCCTGCCCCTGCTCGTCGCCCCCGAGGCCGTCCGGCGCGTCCGCTCGGTGATGCGCACCGACGGCGCGGCCCTGAACCCAGAGCTGGGCCTCACCGCGGGGCTCGGCGTCGCCTTCGGGGCGCTGTTGAGCGTGGGGTTATCGCTGTGAGCGTCGCGTCTGCCGAGCTCCAGCCCGATGTGG
>CAZNZH010000794.1:0-2888 GCA_964577445.1 uncultured Myxococcales bacterium | reverse complement strand
CCCCGACCAGCCGAAGCCCTCGCCCTATCACGCCGTGGCCGAGGGCATAGCCCAGCTCCTCGCCGAGGGCGCGCTCGTCCGCCGTCGCCACCCGCGGCCAGGCCAGGGCGCCGTCGGCCCGGCCGAGCCCCGCGATATCGCCGTGCTCGCCTACCGCCACAAGGACTGCCGGGCCATAGCCGACGCCCTGCGCGAGCGCGGGATCGCCGCCGCGGTCTCCCTGGACAGCCTCACCCACACGCCCGAGGGCCGGCTCGCCACCGCCGCCCTGGGCGTCCTCGCCGACCCGGACGCCGGAATCGCCGCCGCCATGGTGAGCTGGCTCTCCGGCGCCTTAGGAGGCGACCCCGACGGCTGGCTGGCCGCCCGGCTGAGCGAGGTCGCCGCGTGGCGAGCGGCCTGCGACGCCGCCGAAGGGGCCGGCGAGCCCTGGCCCCCCGCGCCGCAGCCCTTCGCCGACAACGCGGCCGTCTCAGCGCTCCGGGCGCTGCACCCGCTCTCCGACGCGCTGTCGCCCTCGGAGGCCCTGGACATGGCGCTCGAGGCGGCCAAGGTGCACGCGATCTGCCTGGGCTGGCCCGACGCCGACGCGCGCCTGGCGAACCTTGAGGCGCTGCGAGCCGCGGCCAGCGCGTACGAGGAGCTGTGCCGCGCCGAGCGCACGGCCGCGACCGCGGTCGGCCTGCTCGCCCACCTGCGCGGCCTGGCCCCCGACGACCCCGCGAACGCCCAGGCGGCGCCTACGGATCCGAACGCGGTCCACGTGCTGACCTGGCACGCGTCCAAGGGCTTGGAGTGGCCCATCGTGGTGCTGAGCAGCCTCGCGTCGGCGGCCCGCGCCAGCGTGACCGAGCTCGAGATCGTCAGCGATCGCGAGGGCTTCGACGCCGCGGCTCCCCTCGAGGGTCGCGGGCTGCGCTGGTGGCCGTGGCCCTACAACAAGCGGCGCAAGGGCCTCGCGCTCGGCGACCGCCTCGACGAGAGCCCCGACGCCGCCCGGGTCCGCCGCCGCGAGGAGGCCGAGCGGGCGCGCCTGCTCTACGTCGGCTTCACGCGCCCCCGCGACCGCCTCGTGCTCTTCGCCGAGCTCGGCAGCAAGGGGGCGGCCACGGCGTGGCTCGACACCCTCACCGAGCGCGACGAGGACACCGAGTCCGTGCTGCGCCTGCCCTGGGACGCCGCGACAGGCGAGCCCGCCCACGCCTCCGTCGAGACCACCCACAGCTCGGAGGGCTTCCCGGCCGTGGTCCGCCACCTCTCGGGCGCGCCGCCCCGCGAGCAGGCCGCCCGGCGGGCAGGCCGCTCAGCTTTGGGACCGAGCGAGCGGGTGCCGCGGACCCGGCGCGCGCCCGAGCGCCTGCGCCCGTCGAAAGCGCAGCTCTCCCCGGACGCGCTGGCCCAAGTCAGCCTGGGCGACATCATCCAGCTCGGCCCGCCCCTGAGCCCCGCCGGCAGCCCGCCGATGGACAGCCTCGGCAACGCGGTCCACGCCTTCCTCGCCGGCGACCCTGGCCCCGCCGCGCCCGCCGCGGAGCGCGAGGCCCAGGTCCTCACCCACCTCGAGGCCTTCGCCGTCTCAGGCGCGCTTCAGCCCGCGGACGTGGTGGCCATGGCCGACCGCTTCGCCGCCGGCTTGGCCGCCCGCTGGCCCGGCGCGTCGCAGCATCGCGAAAACCCAGTCCGCGCCTACCGAAATGGCCAACTGCTGGTCGGCGAGATCGACCTGCTGCTCGCGCTCGGCGACCGGCTGGTCATCGTCGATCACAAGTCCGTCCCCTTCGCGGCGCCAGAGCGCTTTGGCGCCCTGGCCGCCAAGCACGCGCCTCAGCTCGCGCTCTACGCGGCCGCAGCGGCCTCGGGCCGCCAGCGCCCGGTCGAGAGCACGTGGCTTCACCTCGCCCTGTCCGGCTGCATGGTCGAGGTGCGCCTGCCGGACCCGGAGACCTGGCCCCTGCCGACAGACGCGCCGGCTCCAGACACCTACGCCGGGACCGCGGCGATCCCGATGCCGTAGGCCTGGGCGTGGTCGACCAGGGCGGCCTGCAGCGTCTTGCGCGCGCGGAAGAGCCGCGACATCACGGTCCCGATGGGGCAGCCGACGATCTCCGCGATCTCGCGGTAGCTGAAGTCCTGAAGGTCGGCCAGGACGACCACCGTCCGAAAATCGGGCCGCAGCGCGTCGAGCGCGTCCAGCACGCCGGGCGACAGGTTGCGGTCGGCGTAACCCACCTCGGGATCGGCCCAGCGCGTGGCGGCACGCACCGAAAAGAAGCGTTCGGCCAGGCGCCCGCCGCGCTCGGCGTCGAGGATCTCGCGCTCCTTGGTCCGGCGCCGGTAGCCGTTGATGAACGTGTTGGTGAGGATGCGGAACAGCCACGCGCGACAGTTCGTCCCCTCCTGAAACTGATGCCACTTCTTCCAGCCGCGCAGGATCGTGTCCTGGACGAGGTCCTCGGCGGCCTCGCGGTTTCGCGTGTAGCGGAGCGCCGTCCCATAGAGCGCGTCCAGGTGTACCAAGGCCTCGCGGCGGAAGGTCTCGCGCATGCGCTGGTCATCAGCGCCTGTCCGGGGTGCGACCGTCGTGGGCTCAGTGGCGTCCTGCATGGCGTCCTCTCCTCTCATCGGGACCCGAGAAGGGCCCGTCGTGGGAGAGCACATTCAACGATCGTGCCACCGCGCGATCTCCGTGATGGCGCGGGGCCTCGCGCCCGAGCTGTCCCATGGGTGACACAGGGTGTGTCACCGCGGCCACCTGAGGCGGGACAAGGGGCAGGCGTCGTCGTCGTGTGCTCACGAGGGGCTGGGACGCCTGTAACGCCAAAAGGTTTCGTGCGAAGGTGCGAACGGCTGACGGATCCGGTGGATTCCTCGGTACCGGAATAGTTGTC
>CAZNZH010000793.1:0-2889 GCA_964577445.1 uncultured Myxococcales bacterium | reverse complement strand
CGACCATCGGCGCGGACCGCGTCGGCGGCGTGGTCGAGGCCCTGGCGAAGGCGCTCGCCCGCCCCGAGCTCGAGGTGCGGGCCGCCGCCGCCGCCGCGTTGGCTGCGCTGCGGGACCCCCAGGGCCTCGAGCCCCTCGCGGCCGCGCTGCGCGGCAGCAGCGACGACGCCGAGAAGAAGCGCTTCACCGACAGCGCCATCGCCATCATCGCCGCCCAGCCCCTCGATCAGGTCATCAAGATCGGCGAGTCGCCCAACGCCACCATCCGCGAGCTGGCCGTCAAATCCCTGGCCGAGTTCTCCAAGGACCGCCCGAACCCGCGCGTCATCTCGGTGCTCCGCGCGCGCCTGGGTGACTCCGCGCCGCCCATCCGCCAGGCCGCCGTCTACGCCCTCGCGCGCATCGACGACCCCGCGGTGGTCAAGGATCTCGTGGCCCTCGACAAGGACCCCGACCCCCTCGTGCGCGAGCAGGTCGCGGTCGCGGTCGCCCGATCGCGCCACGCCGACGCCGACCGCATCCTGCTGACCTACCTCGACGACCCCGACAACCGCGTGAAGTTGCAGGCGGTGATCGGGTTACGCCAGCGCAAGACGCCCGACGCCCTCGAGAAGCTCAAGTGGCTGGTCGAGTATCGCCAGCCCGAGATCCGCCGCGAGGTGGTCCGAGCCCTGGCCGCGCTCGCTCAGCCCGGCGATCTCGCGTTCTTCGACCTGTGGCAGCAGCGTCTCTACGACGAGGACGCCGAGATCCGCCTGATGGCCATCGCGGCGCTGGTGCAGTACCCCACCGATCTGCGAACCGCGGCGGCCCTGGGCGGCGCGGTCACCGACCAGGACGAGCGCGTCCAGTTGGCCGCCATCCGTGCGCTGGCGACGCTCGAGGACGCCAACGCGGTCGAGCAGATCATCCGCGGCCTCTTCGACGACTCGGTGACGGTCAAGATGGCGGCCCTCGACGGGCTCGAGAAGGTGGCGTCGACCAAGGCCTTGAAGGCGCTGCAAGAGTTCATCGCCAACGAGGGCGACGTGGCGGTTCGCGCCCGCGCCACCGAGGTCATGCAGAAGCTCTAGCCCGGGCTCACGACCACGCCCGCCCGCGCTCATCAATCGGAGGCGCGCCCCGGGGCCCGCCGCAGCCAGTGCAGCTCGCTGTCCAAAAACGCCTGCGGCGCCGCGTCGCACATGGCCTGGATCGCGTCGTAGATGTCGTCTTCCTGCAACACGATCGCGTCTTCCAGGACGCGCGCCTGGGCGACCGCGGGCACGTTGAGCTGGCCGATGAGCCGCACGCTGATCCCAGGCAGGGTCTCGACCAGATCACCCTGAATCTGCCTGCCGAATCCGGCGAAGGTCCGGTCCGCCTGGGCGATGAGCACGCGGCCCGTCCGCTGCGCGCTCTCGATGATCGCATCGCGGTCGTAGGGCACCAGCGTACGGAGATCCAGCACGTCCGCGTGGACGCCGCGGTCTTCGGCGAGCCGCTCCGCCGCCGCCGTCGCCTGCCACGCGGTCCAGCCCCACGACACCACCGTGACGTCGCCGCCGGTGTGCCGCCGCGCCGCCTTACCGAAGGGCACCTGAAAATCCGTAACGGGCAGCGCCCCATCTTGGGCACGGAGCTCCCGCAGCGCGCGCGCATCGGCCGGCTCACCGGGCAGCGCCGGGCCAAGCTTCATCCGGTAGATCCGCTTCGGCTCCATCTGCAAGACCGGCCCGCGGTACTCCGCCGACGTCCGCAGCAGCCCGTACGCATCCCACGCGGTCGACGGGCACGTGATCACCAGCCCTGGCACGTTGCCGAAAAACCCATCGCCGCTCATCGAGTGGTAGACGGCGCCGCCCTGCACCGGGTCGACGGGGAAGCGCACCGTCACATTGGCGGCGAACTGCCCATTGGTGGTCCAGTAGAGGTTGCCCAGGTGCACGAACCAGTGCAGGCAGTTCAGCGCGTAGTCGCCGAACTGGATCTCGGGCAGGAGCACCAGCTCCGGGTGAAGCGCCGCCCCCACGGCGGTCCCGACGATGAGCGGCTCGTTGATGGGCGCGTCGCGCACGCGATCCGGGTACTTCTCGATGAGCCCGACCGTGCACTGAAAGATGCCGCCGCGCGCCCCGATGTCCTGCCCCCACATCGCCGCGCGGCCCTCGGCGAGGATCCGGTCCAGGGCGAGGTTTATCGCCTCGTTGTACTGGATGCGCGTCGTCCGCGCCCCCGCGGCCGGCTCCGACGCGGCGGGGTAGGGCGGGTGGATGTGGGTGTAGAGGTCGACCTCCGGCGACGGCATCGGCTCCTGCCGCACCTGGGCCAGCGTCAATCGCACCCGGTCGAGCTTGTCGCGCATCAGCGAGCCGAGCTCGTGGATCTCGAAGTAGCTCTTGCGCCGATCGACCTCGCCCCGCCGAAAGAGCGCGCTCTCCGGCAGCACGCCCTCACGCCCCAGCCACTCCCCGAACTCGAGCAGCGGGTCTCGCTCCTCATACTCGAACTGACCGCCCGACGAGCTCGAGTGCCCCATCAGCCGCGGCACGGTCGCATGCAGCACCGCCGCCCGCCCCTCGGACAGGACCGCCCGCGCGCACGCCACCGTGGTCCGCCAGGTGTCGAGGAAGTCGTTGCCGTCGCACTCGAAGTACTGAAGCCCGAAGGCCTCCGCGTACAGCTCGAAGCTCTGGATGCCGCGCCCGTCCTCGGGCTTCACCGTGATGGCGACGTGGTTGTCGGTGACGATGATCACCAGCGGCAGCCGCCACAGGCTCGCCGCCGTCATCGCCTCGTGCATGTCGCTCTCCGCCGTCGTGCCGTCGCCCACGACCGCGACGGCCAGCCCCGGCTGCCCCCGCAACTGCAACCCGCGCGCATAGCCACACGCCTTGCCGAGCTGCATCC
>CAZNZH010000792.1:0-2902 GCA_964577445.1 uncultured Myxococcales bacterium | reverse complement strand
TCCGCAGCAGCTCGCCGATGGCGGTGAGAGCCGAGATGAGGCCGTCGGCGGGCCGGCCCTCGGCGAAGCCCTGGGCGACGCGGTCGGTGGCGACCTTCCAGAACTCGGGGGCGGTGGCGCCGTAGACGCCGGGGCCCGCCCAGACGGCCGCGCGGCGGTCGGCGACGGCGACGTAGAGCAGGACGCCGGTCCCGTCGCGGGTCCGGTCCATGCCGAGCGCGTGAAAGAGCTCGCCCGCGCGCGCCAGCGACCCGTCCCCGGCGTAGTGGGCCTCGAGGTGCAGGCCTATTTCGCCGCGGTGGCCGCGCTCGGCTGTGGCGATGGCGGAGACGACGCGGCGGCGCTGGTCGCGGGTGAGGGGCGGTCGGCCGAGGAGCGCCATGGTGGTGGTCCGGTTCCCAAGTGGCGGTGGTGCGCCGGAGCTTCGCACTCATCGGGGGGTAGCTCAACCGGCGGTGAGGCGGCGGGCCGGCGCCGAGCGGAGGCGGGGCGCGCGGGGCCGGGGTCAGGCGGGATCGCCGGGGAAGCAGGCCGGCCAGGCGGTGGCGGGGCCGGCGAGGAGGCCGAGGCCGGCGCGTTGGGGCTGCGGGCAGCGGGTGGCGCCCAGGGCGCGGGCGAGGGCGGCGGCGGCGGGGGAGAAGTAGACGATGACGTCGCAGTGGAGCTGGCCGTCGGACTGGTGGCGGAAGAAGGCGGCGGCGTGGGGGGCTGGCGCGGGCTGGGCGGCGAAACAAGCTTTGATGGCGTCGAGCGCGGCGTCGGCCAGGGTGGCGTCTCCGAGGTTTTTCATGTGCCAGGGGGTCATGGGCGCTCCGGCGGGCGGGGCCGCGGGCGGGTGGTGAGGCGGCGTGAGTCTAGCGGGCCGGCCGGGGTCGAGCCAGAGATGGCGGGGCGGGCGATGGTCGGCGGGGCATGACCGGCCGGGATGGCCGACGGGCCGTGGCCGAGGGGGCGGCGGGTCTGTTACAACCTCGCGGCGCCGCGCGGACCGGGCGGCGCGCGGAACGGCTCCCCCCTGCGAGTAGCGCGCCCATGACCGACTCTCTGCCCGGCTTCTGGACCGACTACGGCGTGCCCGCCTCGGTCGACTGGTGCGAGCCGAACTACGTCTACACGCCGTATGTCGCCGAGCTCTGGAACACCGTGTCCAGCGTGGCGATCTTCATCGTCGCCGCCCTGGGGCTGGTCTTGGCGCTGAGGCAGCGACACCGGCCTGAGCCTCGGTTTTTGCTGGGTTTTTTGGGCCTGTCGGTCATCGGCCTGGGCTCGGCGGCGTTTCACGGGACGCTGCTCAAGCTGCCGCAAGCGACCGACGAGCTGCCGATGGTGTGGCTGAGCCTGCTCTTCGTGTACTGCCTGCGTTTCCGCAACCGCTCCACCGCGCCCGACGACCTCGCCGAGACGCGCCGCCGCCGCTGGTGGGCGCTGTCGCTGACCGCGTACGCCACGGCCTTCACCGCGGCCTACTTCACCCTGGAATCCTACTTCCTCTTCTTCATCGCGACCTACGCGTCGATCGTCGGCTACATCGTGGTCCAGTCCTGGGTCGTCGCGCACAGAAAGCACCAGACGCCGATCTTCCGCCGCCTCTACTGGGCCTCGTCGGGCGCGTACCTCGGCGGGCTGTGCCTGATGTGGATCCCCGAGCGCAGCTTCGCCTGCGACGCGCCGTTTCAGAGCATCCAACCCCACGCGTGGTTTCACCTGACCTCTCTGGTGGGGACCTACACCTGGATCCTCTTCGCGCTCTACGACCGCTGGACGCTGAGACACGCCGAGCCCGCGCTGAGCCTGGGTCCGCCGGTGCCGATGGTGCGGGCGACCGAGGCGCCGCACGAGCCGGGGTGAGCGTGGGCGAGCGACGACGGCTAGGCGCTGAGCAGCTCGGCGAGGGTGTCCAGCATCATCGACCAGACGCCCTCGATGCGGCGGGCTTCGGTGGCCCAGTCGGGGTCGAGGGCGTGCTCGGCGGTCAGCTCGCAGCCTCCTTGGGTGGCGGCAAAGTCCAGCGTGACGCGGCTTTGGGCCTCTTCGTCGGCCAGACACCACGTGAACTCGAGGTGGTTGGGCGGGGTGAAGGCCAGGTACTCGCCGAGGTGTTCGGCGACCTGGTGGCCGCGGCGGACGCGGATGGCGAAGGTGCCGCCGAGGCGGGCGTCGACGCTCGCGCTCTCGACGGCCTCGGTGGGGCGCGGGAACATCCATCGACCGAGCGTCGCGCTGTCGGTGCAGGCTGCGAAGACGCGCTCCGGGGTGGCGGCGAAGGCGCGGACGGCGCGGACGGTGGTCTGGGGCGCGGCTTCGGGCGAGTCGCCGAAGATACGGTCCATCATCAGGCGCGGGATGGCCTCGATGGCGCCGCGGTTGGCCGACACGAGGCCCTGCTGGCCGACGCGCCGGACCGTCAGCAGCCCGGCTTCGGCGAGGATGTGCAGGTGGTGCGAGATGGTCGGCTGCGACAGCGAGATGCGCTCGCCGACCTGCCCGCAGGTCAGCTCGCCAGCGGTGACGATCTCGCGCAGGATGCGGAAGCGCTTTCGGTCGGCCAGGGCCTTGAGGGCAAAATTGAGATGCGCGTCGTCCAGGGGGCGCTCCGGGTGCTTCGCCAGGCGGCGTGGGCGCACTATGGGCTGGCCGATTCCGTCGGGTCAATTCACGGGCCGGGCGCGCTTGAACCTGAATCCCGGTGCCGATCTGCGGCTCATCACCGGGTTTGGGGAACTCAAGCTTGACGCCCCTGGGCTCAGACATATAGACGAGCATCGAAATGTCGGGGGGGCGGCGGTGCGGCGGTGTGGCGGCTGGCCGCGATTGGACGCGAGACGCTTGGGAGCAGGATGACGCGTGGTCACGACAGGGTGGGAGGGCGCTGGCTGCGCGGCGTGCTCGGCGTCGCGGTGCT
>CAZNZH010000791.1:0-2907 GCA_964577445.1 uncultured Myxococcales bacterium | reverse complement strand
CCCGCCGCCGTTCTGGTGCCTCTGGTGGACCGGCCGAGCGGCCTCACCGTGCTGGACGACTGCTACAACGCCAACCCCGCCAGCACGCTCGCCGCCCTCACCGCCCTCGGGGAGGTCGCCAAGTCCGCCACCCTCCGCGGCGCCGTCATCGGCTCGATGCTCGAGCTCGGCGAGACCTCCCACGCCCTCCACCGCGCCGTCGGCATCGCCGCCGCCCGCGCCCACGTCGACTGGCTCGCCGCCACCGGCCCCTACGCCGAGTCCCTCATCGCCGGCGCCCGCTCAGCCGGCATCCGCCAGACCATCGCCGCCGCCGACGCCCCCGAGCTCATCGACGCCGTCTGCGCTTTCGCCGCCCCCGACCGCTGGCTCCTCCTCAAAGGCAGCCGCGGCCAGCGCCTCGAGCGCCTCCTCGCCCCCCTGGGCGTCGCCGGCGAGGAGGCCCACACCTGATGTTCTACTGGCTCTACGAGATCCAAGCCCACGACCCCGGCATCTTCCGGCTCTTCGGCTCCCCGGTGTTCCGCGCCATCGCCGCGCTCTTCACCGCGCTCATCACCTGCCTGCTGCTCTACCCCTGGCTCATCCGCCAGCTCCAGCTCAAGCAGGTCGGCCAGGTCGTGCGCGACGACGGCCCCGAGACCCACTTCAAAAAGCGCGGCACCCCCACCATGGGCGGCACGCTCCTCATCGTCGCCCTCATCGCGACCTGCCTGCTCTGGTGCAACCTCGCCAACCCCTTCGTCTGGCTCACCCTCGCCATCACCACCATCTACGGCGTCGTCGGCTTCATCGACGACTGGATCAAGCTCCACCGCAAGAACTCCGGCGGGCTGTCCGAGCGCACCAAGGTCATCGCCCAGGTCGGCTCGGTCGCCCTCCTGATGACGCTCTTCTTCACCACCATCGCGCCCGGCGCCGGCTACTCCACCAACCTCCACATCCCCTTCGTGAAGCCCGAGACCTACACGCTACACCTGCCCGCCTGGGCCTACGGGATCTTCGCCGTCTTCACCATCTTCGCGACCTCGACCGCCGTGAACCTCACCGACGGCCTCGACGGCCTCGCGGTCGGCCCGACCATCGTCGCGTCGACCACCTTCGGCATCCTCTGCTACCTCACCGGCGCCACCCTCTTCGGCGTCAAGATCGCCGACTACCTGCTGCTGCCCCGCGTCACCGGCGTCGACGAGCTCGCGGTCTTCTGCGCGGCCATGGCCGGCGCAAGTATCGGATTTCTTTGGTATAACACCTACCCCGCCATGGTCTTCATGGGCGACGTCGGCGCCCTGGCCCTGGGCGGCGCCCTCGGCTCAGTCGCCGTCTTCGCCAAGCACGAGCTGCTCAGCATCATCATCAACGGCGTCTTCGTCGTGGAGCTCCTCTCGGTGGTCATCCAGCGCTACAGCTTCCGCTGGACCGGCAAGCGCGTCTTCGCGATGGCGCCCATCCACCACCACTTCGAGAAGAAAGAGCGGTCCTGGCCCGAGAGCCGCATCACGGTCCGCTTTTGGATCATCAGCATCATGCTCGCGCTGGTCGGTCTGGCCAGCCTGAAGGTGCGCTAACCCATGGCTGTACTCACCGAAAACTACTCGCCCGACCTCTCCGATGAGGTGCGCCGCGTCGACCCCTACGACACGACGCTGATGGTGTCGGTCTTCATGCTGCTGGCCCTGGGCGCGGTGCTGGTCTACTCGGCCACCATCAACGACGACACCTGGCGCACCGGCGACGGCACGGTCCACCTCCGCACCCACCTCGCCCACATCGGCCTCGGCCTCGTCGTGCTGCTGGGCGCTGTCGCCATGCCCTACCGAAGCTGGCGCCGCCTCGTCTACCCGGGGCTGCTGGCCGTCGTCATCCTCCTCGTGCTGGTCATGGTCTTCGGCACCACCGCCGGCAACGCCCGCCGCTGGCTCGCCCTCCCCGGCTTCTCCGTCCAGCCCGCCGAGATGGCGAAGCTCGCCTTCATCATCTTCCTCGCCTACTCCCTCGAGAAGAAAGGCGAGCGCGTCCGCCGCTTCTCCGTCGCCTTCATCCCGCACCTGTTGGTCTGCGGCGTCCTCATCATGCTGTGCCTCTTTCAGCCCGACTTCGGCACCTGCGTGCTGTTGGTCCTGCTGATGTTCGGCATGCTCTTCGTCGCCGGCACGCCCTTTGCCTACATCAGCCTCTTCGCCTTCGTCGGCGGCTTCTTGGGCTTTCAAGCCATCGCCAATAACGACATGCGCTTGGGCCGCGTCATGGCCTTCATCGACCCCTGGGCCCACCGCTCCGACCGCGGCTACCAGATGGTCAACTCGATGATCGCCGTCGGCTCGGGCGGCATCACCGGCCAGAGCCTCGGCTTCGGCGGCCAGACGCTCACCGGCTACCTCCCCGAGGGCCACACCGACTTCATCCTCTCCGTCCTCGCCGAGCAGCTCGGCCTCTTGGGCGTCCTGGTGGTCGTCGTGCTCTTCAGCCTGGTCTTGTGGCGCGGCCTCACCATTGCGCTGAGCGCCCGCGACGACTTCGGCCGCTTCTTGGCCTTCGGCATCACGCTGCTGCTGGGCCTTCAGACCGTCATCAACATGCTGGTCGCCGTCGCCCTCATCCCGACGAAGGGCCTGACCCTGCCCTTCGTCAGCTACGGCGGCAGCTCCATGCTGGTGAGCTGCCTCGGCGCCGGCATCCTGCTGAGCATCAGCCGCGACATCCGCAAGGGCCAGTTGGCACCCCTGCTCGCGGTCGACGAAGATGAGGACGACGACGGCACCGGCGAGGGCGCCAGACCCAAGCGCCGCCGCAGACGCCTGCGCATCGGTTCGCGCCGCCCCAAGCAGCGCCCCCTCGCGGAGGTGGTCGGATGATCGACCGCGCCCTCATCGCCGGCGGCAAGACCGGCGGCCACCTCTACCCGGG
>CAZNZH010000790.1:0-2910 GCA_964577445.1 uncultured Myxococcales bacterium | reverse complement strand
GCGGGGCAGGCGCTCGAGGCGGTGCTTCGTCACGCCGAGGCGCTGGTGGCCGCGTCGGAGCCGCCGGCCGAGATAGGTTTGGCCGCGCTGAGAGAGGCGCTCGCCGCGATGGACACCCACGCGCCCGCGTCGGTTCAGCGCGCCGAGGTGCTGGCGTGGCGCACGGCGTTCTTAGTGGCGGACCGGCTCGGTGGGCCGCTGGCGGATGACGCGCTGCTCAGCCACCTCGACACGGCGGTGCTCCGCGAGGCCGACCGCTTCTACGAGCGGCTCACCCCGACCGCCCCCGCCTACGCGGTGCTGGCCAAAGGGCTTCAGGACTACCGGGCCCTGGCCCTCGCCGCGCCCTCCGAGCGCGTGGTCGGGCGCACGCCGCGCTGGCGCAGCCCGTACTACGGGTCGACTTCGGACGCGGTTCAGTCCCTGCGCGCGCGGCTGGTGGAGGTCGGCTTTCCGGCCGCAGGGGAGGGCGACCCGCGCCACTTCGACTCGACCCTGCGCCAAGCCTTCCTCGCCTTTCAGGGCCGGTTCGGCCTTGAGCAGACCGGGCTGCCGAGCGTGGAGACCTTGGACGCCCTGGCTCGGCCGCTCGCCGAGCGCGCGCTGGAGCTGGGCGCCGGGCTCGATCATCTGCGGGCCGCCCGGAGCCGGCTCTGGCCCGATCGCGTCGTGGTCAACATCCCTGCGTTCGAGCTGGTCCACTTCGTCGGTGACCGCGTGGACTCGACCCACCGCGTCGTCGTCGGCTCGATGTCCTATGTGGTCGATGAGCCCGGCGGCCGAGCGGGGCTGCTGAATCGCACGCCCACGCTCCAAAGCAGCATCGAGCGCCTCGTCCTCAACCCGAGCTGGAGCGTCCCCCAGCGGATCAAGGAGCAAGAGCTCGATCGCCGCGCCGAGCGCGACCCCGATTTTTACGATCGCTTCGACATGTGGGTCGACAGCCGCGGCGTCGAGCGGGTCCGCCAGCGGCCTGGCCCCGGCAACGCGCTCGGGCAGGTGAAGTTCGTCTTTGAAGGCGGCGACGGCATCTACCTGCACGACACGCCGCTCAAGGGTGGCTTCGACAAGCGCGTGCGGACGTTGAGCCACGGGTGCGTGCGCGTAGAGGCGGCGCTGGCGCTGGCGCGGCGCATCATGGAGGTCGACGGCCACCCGATGCCCTGGTCACAAGCCCAGACCGTCCTCGCGCGCCGGCACGAGACCGAGGTCACCCTCACGCGACCGCTGCCCATCTTCATCCAGTACGTCACCGTGGGCGCGGATGAGGAGGGGCAGCTTCGGTTTTACCCAGACATCTACGGATGGGGCGTGGTCCGCGAGGCTGACGCGACAGCCGCGCGCTGAGCCCGGCCGCCGCGTCAGACCTCGAAGTGCGCGAGGTCCTCGCCGAGGCCCTCGGCCTCGAAGTAGCGCGAGAACACCGTGTAGACCACCAGATCTTGATCGGACTCGGTGTAGCGGATGGCCACCCGCCGCACGCCGTCCACGTCGCGCGGCGTCCCCACGACCTCGCCGATGACGGCGATGACGGTCGGGGAGGGCAGGGGCAGCTCGACACGCACGTCCAGCAAGGTCCCGGCGACCACCTCGCCCTGGTCTGCGGGGAAGTTCAGTTGGATCCCGGAGCCCGAGAGGTTGATGGGCTGCGTCACCATGGCGCGGAGCGCGACCGGGCGGGCGGCCTGCGCGGCTATCGCCTCCTCGACGCTGGCCGACCCGGCGAGCGAAGCCCACACCTTCGCGTCGACATCCGCGCGACGGAAATCCCGCCGGTCACCCTCGGCGACGTCGCCGACCGGCTGCACGGTGAGCCGCTCGCGATCGATGGGCTCACGCACGACGGCTTTCAGGCGCAGCACGCGGTCCTCGCGTGTGTAGAGCAGCGTCAGCGGCTGCGCGCGCTCAAACACCGGCGGCTCCGACAGCGTCGTGTCGATGTGCAGGCCGATCGAGTTCTCCTTCGACACCAGCGCGCGCGCCGAGGTGACATAGATGTTGCCGTCGCGCACCGAGACCATCGTCACGAGCTGATCCTCGTTCGGTAGCGGCTTGTCGGACATTTCCATCGCTCCTCGACTTGGGGCCCGCAGCTAGCAAACGCCGCGGACGCTGCTGATGTCTTACTCGTCTAACAGTCGCCTGAAGTCTTTCAGCTTCTGTTTTACTTCTTCGCTCGTGTCTCGGAGGGCGTCCAGAGTATCCCGAAGCCCGCCGAAGGTCTCGTCTCGCGCGTCGGGGCTGGGGAAGGCGCCCTCCTCAACCTCTTCCACGAACTGGATGGTCAGCGCCACGTCGTTGCGCCATGTCGACGCGCGGTCGTTGAGCTCTTCGTAGAGCTTCACCACTTTGCCTCGGAACCCATCGTTGCCGCCAGTTCCGCCACCACCGCCGGCCTGCTCAGCCGCGCTGAGGCGCTCTCGAAGCGCTTCAACCTCTGCCGCGGCGGACTCTGCGACGTCCAGCGACTCGCGCAGGCGCTCGGACTTCGCCTCCAGTCGGTCGCGCTCCTCCCGGAGAAGCTGCATCTCGTCTTGTAGACGGGCGACCTGCTCGGGGTCGATGCCTGCGGCGCCGCCCCCAGCCGCGGCGGCGGTCGCCTCAGCCTCCTCGAGCAAGCCCGCGATCTTCTTCACATGCCGCTTGTTCGCGGCCATGAGCTCTTCCTGATCTTGCTGGCTCGCCGACAGCTTGGCCTTGGTGTCGTCGAGCTCCGCGCGCAGCGCCGCGAGCGCCTCCTCAGCCGCCGCCGCGTCCCCGGCGCCGCTCGACGCTTCAGCCAGCGCCTTGTCCGCGGCGCTCGCCGCGGCCGCGGGCGAGGCGGCCCGCGCCGGGGCCGCCGCCGGCGCGGCGGCGGCCGCCGCCGCCGCCCCCCCCCCCCCCCCACCCGGCGGATCCGCCCGCGCGCGA
>CAZNZH010000789.1:0-2910 GCA_964577445.1 uncultured Myxococcales bacterium | reverse complement strand
CCCGGCCACCACCCCCACCGCCCCCATCGCCCCCACCACCACCACGTCGCCGCCGCCCGAGCCCAGCACCGGCTCCCACGCACCCCGCCCGAAGCTGCCCCGCCTGCGCGAAGCCAAGCCGGTCGAGCCCGCTCGCAAGCTTCCTGGGTTGCGCACCGACGACGGCGAGTAGACAATCCCGGCCCCCGCCACGGAGCCCCCGATGCCGCCAGCCCGCCCGATCCCACCTGCCCGACCCCCGCGCGCCCCCGGCAGAGTCTGACCCCGGTGGCGAAAAACCATAAGCGCCTCTCTCGCGTCGTCTCGGTCGAACCCGCCGCTTACAGTTGCAACCTCGACTATCTGCAAGACGAGCTGCGTTGGATCGAGGC
This sequence comes from uncultured Myxococcales bacterium, assembly GCA_964577445.1. Lineage (GTDB taxonomy): Bacteria > Myxococcota_A > UBA9042 > PHBI01 > JACKFB01 > JACKFB01. The sequence continues at coordinate 2,539 of CAZNZH010000789.1, read as the reverse complement.
CCGAGCCGCCCGCTTGGTCACCGTGCGCCGTCTGGAGCAGCTCGACGCGGCCGACGCCGACCCCGCGTCCCGCCCCTGGCCCGGCGAGGAGGACTCGGCGATCTCGCCGCGCGTCCTCAAGCGCCGCCTGCGTGATCTCACCCGCGAGGAGGGTCGCCTGCGCGCGGAGATCGACGCCCGGCGCGCCGTCGTCGGGGACGTCCAGCCCTACACGCCGGCCGCCCCCACCAGCGGCGGGGCCGGCGACGCGCCCACCGATGCAGCCCCCGCCGCCCCTCGCGCGCTGGCCATCGATCGCCTGACCGAGCTCTACGGCCTCGACGACTTCGAGCGCGCCGTCCTGCTGCTGGCCTCAGCGCCCTGCTTCTCGCGCCGCTTCGACGAGCTCTACGGCGAGCTGGACGCCGACGGCGTGGGCAACGGCCTGACCGTCGAGGTCGTCTTCAACTTCCTCGAGGTCTCGTTCGCCGAGCGCATCCGCCGCCGCACCGTCTTCGCCCCCGGGGGCCGCCTCGCCTCCAACGACCTCGTGGCGGTCTCCATGGGCGGCCGCTACATGGCGCCCAAAGACCTGCTCACCGCCGACGTCGACATCTCGGCGCGCACCTTCAGCCTGCTCTTGGGCGAGGAGGCCCTGAGCGACGATTTCCTCGAATTTTCCTCGGTGGAAGAGCCACACACCGACCTCGCCCAGGTCGTCATCAACCCGGACGACAAGCAGCGCATCCTCTCGGTGGTCGAGCGCCACGACGACTACCTCGCCAAGCGCAAAGCCTGGGGTTTCGACGACGTCATCGGCTACGGGCGCGGCGTCCTGATGCTCTTTCACGGCCCGCCCGGGACCGGCAAGACCATGACCGCCCACGCCATCGCCAACCACGTCGGCAAGCGCATCCTGAACGTGGATCTGCCAGCCTTCGTCGGCCACATCGAGGCCGACCGCTACCTGCCGGCGCTCTTTCGCGAGGCGCGCCTTCAGAACGCCATCCTCTTCTTCGACGAGTGCGAGGTGCTCTTCGGCCAGCGCCAAGCCGGCAACATCCTCATGACGATGCTGCTGAGCGAGATCGAGCGCTTCGAGGGCATCGCCATCTTGGCGACCAACCTCCCCGAGGCCATGGACGAGGCCCTGGACCGCCGCATCCTCATCAAAGTCCGCTTCCCGCAGCCCGACCGCCAGGCCCGCCTCGAGATCTGGCGCAAACACCTGCCCGAGGCCGCGCCGCTGTCGCCCGACATCGACCTCGAGGCCCTGGCCGACCGCTTCGAGATGACCGGCGGCTACATCAAAAACGCCGTCCTCGTCGCGGTCGCCGACACCGTGCACCGCGGCGGCGACACGCCCGAGATCACCATGGAGCACCTGGAGTCCGCCGCGCGCCAGCAGCTCGACCGCCCGCTCGACGACGACGGCGCGATGGTGCGCCCCAAGGTGCGCCTTGACGACGTCGTCTTGCCGGCGCTGCTCCGGGGCAAGGTCGACGAGCTCATCGACGCGGCCCGCAGCCTCCGCACGGTGCTCCACCGCTGGGGGATCGGCGCGCACCTCACCTACGGCAAAGGCGTCTCCGCCCTCTTTTTCGGCGAGCCCGGCACCGGAAAGACGCTGTGCGCCGAGGCCATCGCCTGCGAGCTGACCCGCCCGCTGCTGGTCGCGGCCATCCCGACCCTGGTCTCCAAATACGTCGGTGAGACCGAGAAGAACATCCAGTGGCTCTTCAACCAGGCCCGCGCCCACCACGCGGTGCTCTTTTTGGACGAGGCCGACTCGCTCTTGATGGAGCGCGGCGAGGGCCGGGCGTCGCGCCACGACGACTCGGCGGTCAACACCTTCCTCAAGCTGGTCGAGCGCCACGACGGCGTGGTGCTCCTGGCCACAAACCTGCCCGACAAGCTGGACCCGGCGCTGTCGCGGCGGCTGACCTACCGCCTCGAGTTCCCCTTCCCCGATCCCAAGCTGCGCGCGGGCATCTGGCGGCGCCTGCTGCCGGTCGACCTCCCGACCGACGGCCCCCTGGACCTCGAAAAGCTGGGCCGCACCTACCGGCTCGCGGGCGGACACATCAAGAACGCCGTGTTCAAAGCGGCCTTCCGCGCGGCCAGCGGCGGCGGGCTGGTGTCGCAGGCGCTGCTCGAGGGCGCCGCCCGCGAGGAGAGCGAGTCGCTGCGCGCCGGCAAAAAGCCCCCCATCGGCTTCGGCACCCCGCCCGAGGGCGACGCGTGATCCCGGGCAGGCTCTGCGTAGGGCTGACCCTCGCGCTGTGCGCCTGCGCCCGACCGGCGATCCGTGAGGCGAGGCGCCCCCCCGCCGTCGCCGCGTGCGCCCGCCCGCCGGGCTCGCTCCTGGCGCGCCTTCAGACCATCACCGCGGCCCCGACCGTCTGGGCCTCCTTCCGCTTGCCGCCCGCCCAAGACCCGGCGGCCTTCGTCGCGACCTTGGGCGCGCGGGTCGCTCAGCTCGGCGGCGACCTGCTCGACGACGCCCGCGCCGACGGCCTGGTCCGCGTCCACATGCGCCTGCCCCACGCCTCCGCGCCGG
>CAZNZH010000788.1:0-2910 GCA_964577445.1 uncultured Myxococcales bacterium | reverse complement strand
GCTGAGCGCGGCTTCACCACGGCCCTGCCGCAGCGCGCGTGGCGCCACGGCTCCGTCGGCGCGCTCATGGCGGCCGTCCTCGACGCCCACTGGGGGCCGCCCTACGGCTCCCGCGAGCACGAGGTCCTCGGTCTGGGCGTCGTGCTGCCCGACGGCAGCGAGGTCGAGACGCGCATCGCCCCCCGCAAAGCCGTCGGCCCCGATTTCGATAGGCTCTTCCTCGGTTCCCGCGGCCGCTTTGGCATCATCCACCAGGTGACACTGCGCATCTATCACGCCACCAAGCGCGTCTTGCTGACCTACGCCGCGGCGACCCTCGAGCAGGCGCTCGCCGCCCTCGAGTCGGCCTACGACGCGCGTCTGGAGCCCCGCGGCGCAGAGATCCTCACGCCGGGCCCCGAGCACTCCTGGGGCCGAAAGCGCGTGGGTCTCTCCGACGAGCGCCCCTATCTGGTCATCGTCGAGCCCTGGAGCCGCCAGTCCGGCGTCTCCGGCGCCGCGCTGGACGAGCACCTCGCCCAAAACCTGCAACGCCTCGACCCGCCCGTGGGTTGGGACATCCACGAGGGCCTGCTGCCGCCGCCCCGCGAGTGGCGCGCGCCCGTGGTCGGCATGCCCTGGAGCGATCTGCAGAAGCTCGCCACCTCCCTCGGCACCACGGCGCCGCCGGGCCTCTGGTTGGTCCGCATGAGCCGCCAAGGCGCGTGGGTGAGCCTGGCCGAGACCGTCCAAGGCGCTGGCGCGGAGCTCGTCCGCGCCCTGGTGCAGAGCCACCGCCCGCCGTCTCCCGGCCCCTGGGACGCCCTGCGTCGCAGCGTCAAGTCGCGCCTGGATCCCCGCGGCACCCTCAACCCGGAGTAGCGGTGGACATGCACACGACCAGCCCGACTCAAGCATGAACCGCTCCGCCACCCATCGTGACGTCCTCACGCTCTGCACCTACTGCCCGAGCCTGTGCCACCACGCCTGCCCGGTCGCGACCGTCGAGGGCCGCGACACCGTGACCCCGTGGGGCCTGGTCAGCCTCGTGCACCACGTCGAGGTGGGCAGCGTCCGCCTGACAGAAGAGGTCGCCGAGGCGCTCTATCAGTGCACCGGGTGCCGCGGGTGCACGGTGGCCTGCCTGCACGACCAGGACGTCGAGGAGATCGTCTTCAGCGCCCGCGCCGAAGCGGTCTCCCGCGGCCGGCGCCCCTTTGCCCGCGAGCTGTTCAACCACGGTGACGCGCCCAAGGACCCCTGGTGGCGCACAGGGCACCCTCGCTTTCACCCTGACCCGACCGTCCTGTTGTTCCCGGGCCATCGCAGCCTGGTCGCCGACGCGTCCTCGGTGCGCACGATGCTCGCCCTGTGTGAGCGCCTCGACGACGACGAGCTCGCCTGCGGTGACGCCTCAGCGCTCGACGTGGGCTACGATCTGTGGGCCTCGGGCTACCAGGAAGAGTTCGCTATCTGCGCCGAGCGCGTCCGTGCCGCCATCGGCGCGTCGCGCGTCGTGGTCGTGATGTCGGCGGAGGCGCTCTACACGCTGAAGACCCTCTACCCGCGCGTGAACCAGCCCATCGACGCACAGGTCATCCACGCCAGCGATTTCCTGCTGCCGCTGTTGCCTGGCGCCATCGTTCAGCGCGTCGGCGGCGCGGTCGCCTACCACGACGCCTGCCACCTCGCGCGCCACTTCGGCATCTTCGACGTGCCCCGCGAGCTGCTGCGCCGCGTCCTCGAGCGCCCGCCCGTCGAGCTGCGCCAGCGCGAGGCCGAGACCTTCTGCTGCGGCGGCACGGGCTGCTTGCCCATCACCGCGCCACAGACCGCGGCCGCCATGGCGTCGGAGGTCATCGAGATGGCGCTCGACGCCGGCTGCGACACCCTGGTCACCTTCGCGCCCGAGTGCGTCGCGGGCCTCCGCGCGGCGGCGGGCGACCGGCTCGTGATCGAAGACGCCATCACACTCATCGACAGGGCGGTCGCCGGCGATGAAGGCTGATGAGCCCACCCTGGTCATCGTCAACGAGCGCGCCGGCGGCGGGGCGATGCGGAACACCTTTCGGCGCATCGAGCACGATCTCCTCGACCACGTCGGCGATTTCGACGTGGCCTTCACCGAGTTCGCGGGCCACGCCACCACCTTGGCCCGGGAGGCGCTGCAGGCTGGGACGCGGCGGGTCGTGGTGGCGGGCGGCGATGGCACGATCAACGAGGTGGTGAACGGCTGGCTGGACCCGGAAGGCGTCCCCATCGCCCCGGACGCGACCCTGGCCATCCTGGCGGGCGGCACCGGCGGCGATCTCCGCAAGAGCCTCGGCATCCGTGACATGGCGACCGCCCTCGCCGCCATAAGCACCGGCCGCGTGCGCACCATCGACGTCGGGCGGGTGAGCTACCGCGAGGTGGACGGGGGCGTTGGGGCAGGGGAGCGGGCGGGCTGGCGCTACTTCGTCAACATCGCGGGCTTCGGCTTCGGCGGCAAGGTCGTGCACTCCCTCGACGCGTTCACGGCGATGGCTGGCCGCTTCGCCTACGCGGCCGGCGCGGCGCGGGCGATGCTGACCTGGCGCGATCCCGTGGTGCGGCTGCGCGTCGAAGGCCCGGACGGCGTGTTCGAGACCGAGATGCCCATCGCGCTGGGCGCGGTCGGCAACGGTCGCTACTTCGGCGGCGGCATGGAGTTCGTCCCCGGCGCTGAGCTGGACGACGGGCTCTTCCACGTCGCCTACATCGGCAACGTCGGCCGCCTCGAGATGCTCTCGCTGCTCCGCCGGGTCTACGCGGGCACGCACATCAGCCACCCCGCGGTCAGCCTGCAGGTCGCCACCCGGGTCGAAGCCGACAGCGACACCCAGGTCTTTCTCGACATCGATGGCGAGGCGGTGGGCTGCCTGCCCGCCACCTTCGAGATCGTGCCGCGCG
>CAZNZH010000787.1:0-2912 GCA_964577445.1 uncultured Myxococcales bacterium | reverse complement strand
CCGCGGAAGCCGGCCGACAGCACCTCGCGAGGGAGCGTGTCGGCTTGGGCGTGCCTGTCGACGGCCGCCGCGAGCAGCCGTACCACGCCCAGACCGCCCAACCAGGTAGGGAATTGCAGGGGATACGCGCCCTCGAGCGCGTGAACCACCGCGTCCGTCGGGCACCGGCGGGGCAGGGCGGCGGGTTTGAGCGCTCCGACGGCGAGCAGGGCGCTCGCGAAGGCGTCGCCGTGGAGCTGGCCCAGCATGGGGGCCAGCGTGCCGGTGAGGCGCTCCAGGTGCTCGGCGTCCAGCGGCGCCACGGCTTGGGGCGCGCGCGCGGCGACCTTGACCGCCACCCGCCCGAGGGACCCGACGACCTCGCCCGTGGCGCGCAGCTCGGCCACCGCCTGGGCCTCGATCTCGGCGTACTCGCGCCAGGGCAGCGCCGCACCCACGGCCAGCTCCACGGTGCTCGGCGCGCAGGGGACGATCAGCGTGCCGCGCAGCGCAGCCGCCTCGTCGAGCAGCGCGCGAAACGCCGTGACGGCCTCCGGCGAGGGGTCCGGCGTGGCGTGCGGGCAGCCAGGGCGTATCGCGCTCCGCGGCCCGTCGGGCGTGAGCATCGGGCGCAGCGGGAAGAGCCGGCAGACCACCGGCTTGGCGCTGAGACCCCCGAGGCGCTGCACCTGGCAGCGGCGGTCGTCCTCTAAGAAGGTGCACCCGCCGAGCGTGCCGTCGGCGTGCGTCCTGCGCGAGATCCGGAAGAGGCGCCCCGAGCCCGTCCGCTCGCTGCCGTCGAAGAACCCGCGCCGCCACTGCCCGTCCTCGGTGACCGCGGCGACGACTCGATCCGCCTCCGCCTGAACGACGCTCACCGAGTAGGCGCAGCAGGTCAGCTCGCAGCTCCCGCAATCGGTCGTCGCCCCAGCCAAATCCACCAGCAGATGCGCCACCTGTTCGAGGGGGACGGCCCGGAGCTGCCCCCAGAAGCTGGCCTCCTGGGTCTGCCTCACCTTCTCCCGAGCGACCCGCGCCTCAAGGCCCGGCTCGCCCCGCTCGAGCAAGCCCAGGTCATCAAAACGCGACACCAGCGCCCGGATCGCCGGCCCGCCGCCGTCTGTCTGTGGGGCGAGGCGCTCCGCCAGCGCGTCGACGCTCTGGTGGCCGTCGAGCGCCCTGAGCACCGCTATCTCCTCGGGCCCAAACCAGTAGAGGGTCCGGTCGCCGGGGACCCTGACCACCCACGCTTGGCCATCCAGATGCGCGCGCGCCTCGATACGCAGGTCGCGCCGCGCTGTGGGTCGAGACGTCATCGCGGCACGCTAGCGAGCCTGAGCCGGCGCCGCAAACACGGGCTTGCAGCGCCGCCCGCATGACCGTAGAAGTCGGGCATGCGCATGTCTGGTCTGGAACGCCGGTGGCTGCTCGGGATCTTCGAGGCGATCGTGCCGGGCCCTGGGCACGGCGGCCTCGCGGTGGGCGGTGGCGACGTCGGCGTCGCCCGCTTCGTCGACGATCTCGAGGCCCGGGCCCCGCTCGAGCCGCGCATCGGGCTGCGGCTCGCGGTGTGGCTGGTGACCCTCGGCCCGATCTTCTGGCGGTTTCGCCTGCGCACCTTCGGCCGCCTCGAGCGCGCCGATCAGGTCGCGTTCCTCGACGCCATGGCGGCCCACCCGGTCTACGTGCTGCGTGAGATCCCGGTGCTGCTGAAGACTCTCTTGTGCATGGGGCTCTTCGCGCTTCCCGCCGCCCAGCGGGCGATGGGCGTGCCCGCCTCCGCTGACGACACGCCGGGCTGGGCGGCCGGGCCGTGAGCGGCGGCATCGTCGAGGCCACCCACGTCGCCGGGCGCGCCCTGGTCGAAGACGTCGCCGACGTCGTCATGGTCGGCACCGGCCCCGGTGGCGCCGCGGCGGCCCGCGTGCTCAGCCACGCCGGCCTCGACGTCATCATGGTCGAGGAGGGCCCGCTGGTCCCGGTCTCCGAGCGCCCCCGCGACATGTGGTCGGCCTTCTCCCGCTCGTGGCGCTCGATGGGCTTTCAGATCGCCCGCGGCAAGGGGTTCACGCCCATCTTGCAAGGGCGCTGCGTCGGCGGCGGCACGCCCATCAACGGCGCCATCATCCACCGCATGCCCGAGGAGATTCACGCGACCTGGACCCGCGAGCACGGCGTGGACGAGCGGCTCTCCTACGCCCGCCTCACGGCCGCCTTCGACGCCATGGACACCGAGCTGCGCGTCGCGCCGACGCCGGAGTCGGTCTGGGGCGGCAACAACCGCCTGATGGCCGAGGGCCTGAGCGCGCTGGGCTGGTCTGGCGCGCCGACGAACCGCGCGGTGGACGGCTGTGAGGCCACCTGCCGCTGCGCTCAGGGCTGCCCGGGGGCGCGCAAACAGAGCCTGGACCTCAACTGGATCCCGGGCGCGGTGGCGCGCGGCGCGAGGGTCTACGCGGACTGCCGCGTCGAGCGCGTCACGCGCAGCGGCGGGCGCGCCGGCGGCGTGGTCGGGCGCTTCCGGAGCGAGTCCGGCGAGGCGGGGCCGCGCCTACAGGTGCGGGCGCGGCGGGCGGTCATCCTGGCGGCCAGCGCGATCCAGACGCCGCTGCTGCTCATGGCCAGCGGCGTCGGCGGGCGCTCGGGCCTCGTCGGGCGGCGCTTTCAGGGCCACCCCGGCTCGGGCGTGCTGGCGGTCTTCGACGCGCCGGTCAACATCTGGCACGGCGCGACGCAGGGCTACGAGACCAAGCATTTCTGGCACGAGCGGATGAAGTTCGAGACCGTCGGCCTGCCGCCCGAGATCCTGACCAGCCGGCTGCCCGGCTTCGGGGCGGCCTTCGTCTCCCGCATCGCCGAAGGCAAGCACCTCGCGAGCTGGGGCGTACAGGTGCGCGCGGAGGCTCACGGGCGTGTGCGACGCGGTCTGCTCG
>CAZNZH010000786.1:0-2922 GCA_964577445.1 uncultured Myxococcales bacterium | reverse complement strand
TCGACCCCGAATCCGGCGCCCCCGCGTCGGTCCGCACGCGCCCCCTGACCGTGTCGATCGTGCAGACGCGGCCCGGCACTACGGCGCGGGGATGCAGACCTTTTCGCCGGTTTTCACGCTGGGGATGGAGGTACAGAGGTAGCCGCGCCAGCGGTTGGGCTTGGCCGCGTCGTGGGGGTCGTATTGCCGCCAGCGGCAGTCGGATTGGGTTTCGCAGATCTTCAGGCAGGAGCGGGAAGTCACGGTGGTGCCGAAGATCGTGGTCGCGGTCTCGGAGAGGATCGACCCGGCGGGGCAGGCAGTGCAGGTGCTGAAAGTGCCGAAGACCGCATTGGTGAGACCGCATCCCAGGCCTGAGCACTGGGTGGCAAAGAGGCTACAATAGCCTCCCGGATTGTAGACGTTGTCGCCAACCGGAGGCTTGATCGTTCGAAGGCAGGCGCGGACGCACCCTCCAGAGTTGGCGGGCACGTTGTCGCAGCCGGTGATGGTGCCCTTCGAGAAGTCGAGCTCGTTGTCGTTGATGCCGCTCACCGTGCACGCGGACCCGATCGTCTTGGTGTTCACGATGCACGAGCTGTCGCAGGCGTCGGTGTCTACGGCGTTGCCGTCGTCGCACTCTTCGCCGTATTGGGGCTCGTAGACGCCGTTGCCGCAGGTCTTCATGGCGATGGAGCAGTCGGAGATGCAGGCGTTTGCTGAGAGATTTTCCGTCGGGAGCTTTTCGGTGGTGGTGTTGTTGTCGTCGCAGAACTCGGTGGAGACGAGGTTGCCGTCGCCGCAGATGGCTGGGCCTTCGCAGGCGCCGGCGTGGCAGGTCTCGCCGTCTTCGCAGGTGCCGCACGAGCCGCCGCAGCCGTTGTCGCCGCAGTTCTTGCCGTCGCACGACGGGGTGCACGGGACTTCGCAGAGGCCGGCCGTGCAGACCTCTCCGCTTTGGCAGGTGCCGCAGGTGCTGCCGCAGCCGTCGGCGCCACAGTCTTTGCCGCCGCAGGCCGGGGTGCAGGGGACCTCGCACAGGTCGTCGTCCGTGCACACCGCCGGGTCGGTGCAGGTGCCGCAGACGTCGCCGCAGCCGTCATCGCCGCAGTCCTTGTCGTCGCAGGCGGGGATGCAGGGGACGATGCAGGCGCCGCTTTGGCAGGCTTCGCCGGGCTCGCAGGAGCCGCAGAAGCCGCCGCAGGCGTCGGGGCCGCACTCCTTGGGGGTCTCGGGCGTATCCCCCGCACACACCGGCTCGCAGTCCACCGTGGTGTTTGTCGAGCGGAGCTTGAGCTGGGTCAGCTTCTGGTCGGGCTCGCAGTTGGCACTCTCGGCTTTGCACCAGCGGGGCGAAAACCGCGGGGCGTATGTGTACGCCTCGTTGTGGCGCACCATGAACGCCACGCGGTGGGTGCCCGCGACCAGCGTGGTGCAGCCGATGCCGGGGCTCGGCGCCGCCTGGTAGCCGGTCTCGGCCAGCGGCGTCGGGACGATCTCCGGGTCCACGTACACCCGAGCGCATGAGTTTCGGCGGCCGGCGATGTCGTCGTTGCCGAGGCCGCCCGCGCCGGTGTCCACGGAGAAGCAGACCCGCGCCTCGGCCTCCAAAAAGAAGAAGGCGCTCAGCAGGAGCTGGAAGCTGCCGTAGCTGCCCACGTGGCTGGCCTCGGCAAAGGGCGGCACAAACCCGTAGCTGGCGTCTGTGTAATCGGAGGTCGCGGAGGCCAGATAGCCCCAGCCGGCCGAGATCGGGGCGATCTGGTCGCTGCCCTCAAACGACGCGGCCATCAGCGCGTAGTTCGACGGGATCGAGCCGCACCCGCCGCCGGTCACCAGCGCGAAGTCGGGTGCGGCGCCGACGATCATCTGCATGCCGTTGTGGATGAGGGGGTCGGTCCAGTCGAGGCCGTCGGCGTTTTCCTGGCAGTCGGGCAGCGCGTCGGAGTCGGCGTCGTTGGACGAGCCGGGCGCGGGCGTTCCGACGCACTCGACGTCGCACTGGGAGGGCTTGCCGGCCAGCGCGTCGTCGGTGCAGGCGTCGCCGTCGTCGCAGGCTGTGGGGCAGTCGCCGTCGCAGGTCTCGCCTGTCTCGACCACCCCGTTGCCGCAGCAGGGCGTGATGGGCGCGTACTGACACGACTGGGTGCAGGTCGTCGTGTTGAAGACGCTCGTGTCGGCGGTGCAGGCGTCGCCGTCGTCGCAGTCTGCCGGCGTCACCTCGGGCTCGTCGCACATGACCGCCGTGCCGTCCGGCGTGCAGACGACCTTGCCCAGCACGCAAAAGTCGAGATTGGCGTCACAGTCGGCGCCCAGGCCCGCGAAGTCCTCGTCGGTCTCGCCGTCGCAGTCGTCGTCCAGCCCGTTACAGGACTCGGGACCGCAGGTGGCGTCTGGTAAAACGGAGTCCGCGGCGACCTCGGAATCGGCCGTGGCGTCGGCGTCCGGCACCGGCACCGCGTCCGAGTCGCTGGCGGCGTCTGCGTCGACGACCGCGCCAGCGTCGGCGACGGTCTCTTCGCCCGAATCCGCCACCGCGTCCTCGACCGCGTCGGCATCGCCCGCCACGTCCCCGGCGCCCACATCGCGGGGCAGCGCGTCGGCCACCTCCGACACCGGCCGCACGTACTCGACGTGCTGATCGGTACACGCCCCGAAGCCAAGCGCCACGCCGACAAAAACCAGGAGAGACCGCCTCACTAGAGACCTCCATCGCACAGCGTGCGCCGACACATCGGCGCTCAGAGCTTCCGAGCGCCCGCCACGATGGCGTCGACGACACCCGGGTCGGCCAGCGTCGAGACATCGCCGAGGGCTTCGGGCTGCCCCTCCGCGACCTTGCGCAGGATCCGCCGCAGCACCTTGCCCGAGCGCGTCTTCGGCAGCCCCGGCACGAACTGGAAGAGATCGACCTTCGCGTGCGCCCCAATCGCTGTGCGCACC
>CAZNZH010000785.1:0-2936 GCA_964577445.1 uncultured Myxococcales bacterium | reverse complement strand
GCATCCTGCGGGATGAATTCAGGGATTACCCGGAGAGCGCCCTCTACATGATCGGTGCGATCGAAGAGGCGAAGCGACCTGCGAGGGCCGACGCCGCCTCAGCGCCGGCCGGGGAGGCGCACACCGCGGGCGCACATGAATCTTAAGATCCTGCTGCCCTTTGAGATCTTCGCCGAGACGACCGGCGTCTCGCGCATCGTCGCAGAGACACCCGGGGGATCCTTTGGCCTCTTGCCAAATCGACTCGACTGCGTCGCGGCCCTCACTCCGGGGATCCTGATTTACGAGACCGAGGCCGCGGGCGAGGTCTACGTCGCCGTGGACCACGGCGTGCTCGTCAAAGCCGGGCCGGACGTGCTGGTCTCCGTGCGCCGCGCGCTGGCGGGGGCGGAGCTCGGCAGATTGCGCGACTCCGTGGAGGAGGAGTTCACCGATCTCGACGAGCGTGAGCAGAGCGCGCGCTCCGTCCTGGCGAAATTGGAGGCCGGATTCCTGCATCGCCTGATAGGGTTTCAACATGAGTGACGAGCCAGCCAGCGGCCCCGACGGCAGGCCGAGCTTCGCCGAGCAGGTCGGGTCGAAGGCAGCGCGCAAGCTCAAGGCGCGGCGTAATCCCAGCCAGGTCTGGTTCGGGCTCGGCATGATGGGGCTCATCGGCTGGTCGGTGGCGATCCCGACGCTGCTCGGTGCCGCGCTGGGTCTCTGGTTGGACGCGCGGTACCCGGGCGAGCGCCCCTGGACGCTGGCCCTGCTGGTCGCTGGGCTCGTCCTCGGCTGCGTGAATGCGTGGCACTGGGTCGCCAAGGAAGACAAGGCCATGCGGGACCAAGACGGGGAAAACGATGAGTGATCCGCTGGCACTGGTCGTGGCGTGGACCGCGGGGGTCGTGCTCGGCGCGCTCTTCTTCGGCGGCCTGTGGTGGACCGTTCGCAGGGTTGGCTCGGCGAGACATCCGGCGCTGTGGTTTTTCGGCAGCCTCCTCTTGCGGACGAGCGTCGTCCTGGTCGGCTTCTACGTCGTCTCAGGAGGTCATCTCGACCGGCTGCTCGTGTGCCTGCTCGGATTTGTCATGGCGCGCGTCTTCGCGATCCGCCTGACGCGGTCGCCGGCAGAGGCCGAGCGTCGTCCAGCGCCCGAGGTCAGCCATGCGCCTTAGCCCGGACGAGCTGATCTTCTGGCAATACGGGTTCGTCAAACTCAACGCGACCATCGTGTTCACGTGGGCGCTCATGTTCGCGCTGGCGCTCGGCGCGAAGCTCATCACGCGCAGACTGTCGACGGACCTGACGCGCTCACGCTGGCAGAACCTCCTCGAGATCGTCGTCACGTCGATCAACGACCAGATCGAGGAGGTGGGCCTGAGCGGTCCCGAGACGTACCTGAGCTTTCTGGGCACGCTCTTCTTGTTCGTCGCTGCGGCGAGCCTCTGCACCGTCATCCCCGGCTACGAGCCGCCGACGGGATCCCTATCGACGACCGTAGCCCTCGCGCTGTGCGTGTTTGTCGCGGTGCCCTCTTTCGGCATCGCGCAGCAGGGCGTGGGCGGCTACCTGAGATCCTACCTCGAGCCCTCGTTCATCATGCTGCCGTTCAATATCATCAGCGAGATCTCCCGCACGCTGGCCCTGGCGGTCCGCCTGTTTGGAAACATGATGAGCGGCGCGATGATCATCGGCATTCTGCTCACGATCACGCCCTTCATTTTCCCGATCGTCATGACGACGCTCGGCCTGCTCACCGGCATGGTGCAGGCCTACATTTTCAGCATCCTGGCGGCGGTCTACATCGCGGCCGCCACGCAAACACGCCAACCGAGACCGAAGCCGGTGGCCCTTGAAGCGTGAACGACGACAGCAAAAGGAGCAGCCATGGACAGCATGACGATCATCGCGGTGGCATCGATTGTGATCGCCGGCATCACGACCGCGATCGGCACCCTGGGGCCAGCGCTCGGGGAGGGGCGGGCGGTCTCGACGGCGCTGACCTCGCTGGCGCAGCAGCCCGACGCCTCCGCCACCATCACCCGCACCCTGTTCGTGGGCCTGGCGATGATCGAGTCCACGGCGATCTACTGTTTCGTGGTCTCGATGATCCTCATCTTCGCCAACCCGTTCTGGAACCACGTCATCGCTCAGAGCGCGGGAAGGTGACGCGTGCTGGTCGATTGGTTCACCGTCGGAGCGCAGGCGCTCAACTTCCTCATCCTCGTGTGGCTGATGAAGCGTTTTCTCTATAAGCCGATCCTCCGCGCCATCGACGCCCGGGAGCGACGTGTCGCCGCGCAGCTCGCGGACGCTGACGCAAAAAAGGCCGAGGCGCAGCGGGAACGCTCCGAATTCCAGCGTAAAAACGAGGAGTTCGACCAGCAGCGCGCCGCACTCTTGGGTCGGGCGACCGCCGAGGCGAGGGCCGAGCGCCAGCGGCTCCTCGACGAGGCGCGGGAGGCGGCCGAGGTCTTGAGCGCGAAACGGCAGGAGACCCTGAGAAACGAAGCCCAGGACCTGAGCCAGGCGATCGCTCGCCGCACGCGCGAGGAGGTGTTTGCCATCGCGCGAAAGGCCCTGGCGGACCTCGCCACGACGAGCTTGGAAGCGCGCATGAGCGAGGTGTTGACGCGCCGCTTGCGCGAGCTGGATGGCGAGGCGAAGGCGCAGCTCGGCGCGGCCCTGAAGGCGGCGTCAGAGCCCATGCTCGTGCGCAGCGCCTTCGAGATGCCGGCGCCCGAGCGCTCAGCGATCCACAGCGCGCTCAATGAAGCCTTCGCCGCCGAGGTCCACGTCCGCTTCGAGACGTCGGCGCACCTGATCGGTGGCATCGAGCTCGCCGCGAATGGACAAAAGGTCGGTTGGAACATCGACGATTATCTCGGCTCGCTCAACAAGAGCGTCGAGGCAGTTGTGGCCAAGGAGGTCCGACCCCAGCGGGAGCTCAAGCC
>CAZNZH010000784.1:0-2936 GCA_964577445.1 uncultured Myxococcales bacterium | reverse complement strand
GCCAGGGCGATCGAGTTCTAGAACTTCTGGACTCAGCCCGGGATTGATGATCCATCGTGTCGGCCGGGCATGCCGCTCGGCGCGACGTCGAAGGTGGGTTGTATGTCCCTGGAGCGGAAGCCTCAAGCTGTTGCGTGCGCGGAGCAAATCGAGGCTGCGGTGCTGGCGTATTTTCGCGGAGCGTTGACGCGGCTCCCTGATCCTAGGCGCGCGCAGGGAAAGCGGTACCCGCTTGAACTGGTCGTCATGACCGCGCTGCTGGCGATGGTGTGCGGGGCGGATGACGCTCAGGCGATGGAAGATTGGGGCGACGCGAACGCGTCATGGCTGTCGGAATTCCTTGAGATGCCTCACGGCACGCCGACGCAGGACGTGTTTCTCGCGGTGCTTGGGGCCCTGGATCCGGCTGCGTTTGGCGACTTGTTTCGGACGTGGGTCGAGTTGTTGCGCCAGCGACGCGGACTGCACGGTTCGCATCTCGCGATTGACGGAAAAACCAGCCGGCGCAGCCACGACCGGACGAACGGCCGCCTTCCGATTCACACGCTGAGTGCGTGGATGGTCGAGGCTGGCGTGGTCATCGGCCAAGTGCAGACTGATCAGAAGTCCAATGAGATCACGGCTATTCCTCACCTGCTCGCGCTGCTGGACCTGCGTGGGATGACCGTGACGCTCGATGCGATGGGGTGCCAGACGGCCATCGCCGAGGCGATTCGCGCGGGCGGCGGCCACTACTTGCTGTCGGTGAAGGACAACCAGCCGACACTGCGTAAGGAAGTGGTAGCGAGCTTTGGCGATGCGGACGATGAGCGACCGCGGCGCAAGGACCAGCCCGGCCCGCTTGAGGTCGAGCGATGGGACGAGACCACGAAGGACCATGGCCGCATCGAAGAACGCGGGGTCGTGGTCTGCCGCAATTTGTCCTGGGTCCAGTCGAGTGAGCGCTGGCAGGACATCGCCTTCATCGCCAAGGCGACCTCCGTTCGGACGGACCTCATGACCGGAACCGTGACGACCGGCTGTCGATACTTCATCGGCAGCGACTCTGGAGCGTCGATCACCCAAATCGCGGGGCTGATCCGGGGGCACTGGGCCGTCGAGAACAGCGCCCACTGGGTGCTCGATATGGCGTTCCGCGAGGACGAAGCACGGCACCGAGCCGACAACTGCGCGCGCAACTTCACCACGCTCAGACACTTCGCGCTCGACATGCTGAAGACCGAGAACACGCGCAAACGCGGCGTCGCGAACAAGCGGAAGCGCGCAGGGTGGGACAGGAACTACCTGATGCAGGTCGTCGCGGGGTCGGGGAGCTAGAACTCGATTGCCCTGCTCGTCTCGCGCCCCCTTCTGCTCGTGGGCTATGCTCCGACCGTGATCTCGGCCCCCCCGTCTCGCGTCTGTGCCGGCCTGCTGTTGTGGGCCCTGTGGACGTGCGCGCTCGCGGTCCCGGGCGCCCACGCGCGCCCGCTGCGTGTTCGCGGGCACAGCGCGCTGAGCTTGCGCGTGGAGCGGGCCGCCGACGGGCTCTACCTGCGAGGCGCCCTGGCCGGCGACGACGACAGCGCGCTCTCGGGACAGGCGGTGCACGTGAGCGTCGAGGGCCTCGCCGGGCGCACTTTCCTGACGGATGGCGCGGGGCGGTTCGAGCTGCTCATCAGTGCGTCGGACGCGCGGCACCTGGCGGACACCCTGGGCGAGCAGGTCGCCGTCACGCTCACCTACGAGGGAGACGGCGCGTGGGGGCCGGCCGAGGCGGTGGAAGCCCTCGAGCTGCGCCGGGAGCCGACCTGGGTCGATCTCGAGGTGGACCCGGCGCGGGTCGGGCTCGACGAGGCGCAGGTCGCCATCCGCGCGGTGGTCAGCAGCGCCTCGGGGCCCGTCGGGGGAGCCGCCGTGCGCCTTCGAGTCGGCGATGGGCCCGAGTTGGTCGGCGACAGCGACGACCAGGGGCGCGTCACCTTCCTGGTGCGCCCGGACACCATCGACCGCGTCGGGACCTTCGAGATCGGCGCGGCGTACCCGGGCGACCACCGATTCGCGGCGTCGGAGGCGCGCGCCACCCTGCGAGTGCTCAGGCCCAGCCGCGTCACGCTGCGTGTCGGGCGCGAGGGCGACGAGCGGAGCGGCCGCTACCGGTTCAGCGGGCGCGTCTCGGATGACCGCGGTGGGATCCCGAACGCGGCGGTGGCGATCGTCGTGGACGCCGACGGCGAGTCGTCCGCGAGCGAGACCGTGACGATCTCCGTCGCGTATGGGGTCTATCTGGTAGCTGTGGACGTCCGCGAGCTGGCGAGTCGCGTCCACGGGGTGGTCGAGGTGACGGCCCGCTACGTGCCCACCGACGGCGTGCGGAGCGCCGCCGAGAGCCGCCCCGCCCGCATCCCGGTGCCGTCTCCGCCCGGGGTCCCGCTCCGCTGGTACGCGCTCGCCCTGGCGCTCGCCGCGGTCAACCTGCTCTTGGTCAGCGCGGTGCGGCAGCGGCTGCGCGATGGCTGGGCGGCGCTCACCGATCGCTTCCGGCGGCCCATCGCCGGGCCGCCCGACCTGGCCAAGGAGCCCCCGCTGGTCGTCGCCCCCGGCCGCGGCAGCGGTCGCCGCACGGATTGGGTGACCGGCACCCTCGTGGACGCCCACAGCGGGCGGCGCGTGTTGGGAGCTGCGCTGGCTGCTCACCCCGCCGGCGCCGCGCCGGTCGTGGGTGCCGAGGTGACGGCGACCGGATTCGCGCTCGGCCCGCTCGCGCCCGGCCTGTGGCGGCTGGTGCTGGCGGCCCCGGGCTACATGGAGCGCGAGACCCAACTGCGGGTGCCCCACGACGGGAGCTTCGACGGCGCCACCTTGGCGATGGTCTCGGTGCGCGGCCGGGTCCGCGACGTCTTCGTCGGCGCGATGGCCGGGCTCAACCGCGCGGTCCGCTGGGGGCGCGACACCCC
>CAZNZH010000783.1:0-2937 GCA_964577445.1 uncultured Myxococcales bacterium | reverse complement strand
ACCTTCGGATGGGGCAGCGGCATCTCGAATCGCTGCTCGAAGTCCGCGGCCAGCCGCTGGATGAACTGGGCGTCCGGGGCATCGGAGTCGGTCACGCCGTCGGTCTGATCGCGGTGCCAGTCGCTGAGCGCCTGCTCGTCCTCGGTGTCGCTGTCCGGGGCCGCGGTGGGCAGCGTGTGTTCGAGGGAGGTCTGCAGGCTCTCGAACGACGAGAGAAAACCGATGCGGTAGCGATTGCTCCGGCCCTGCAGCACGTCGACCAGCCCCTTCTGCACCAAGCCCATGGCGAGGGTGGCCAGCGCGGTCATGTCCTGGTCGCGAACGCCCCACGTCTCCGAGTCGTGATTGCGGTAGATGTCTTTACTGACCGTCTTGGGCTTTGGGTGGGTGTTGTAGCGGCGCTGCCGGCGAACGAGGAAGGTCTGCAACTTCTCCTGTAAGGCAGGCAAATCATGGGCGAGCTCGGGAGGGATCACCTCGCCGCACCCCGGATAGTGGTTGATGATGGTCGGGAGGTCAGCGGGGCCGCCGTGGGCTGGCGTCGCGCTCATGAACAGCCACTTGGCTACATGATTATCCAGTGACTCGAGGAGCACCTGGTTGGTCTGGTTTGCGGGATTTCGTAGGCACTGCGCCTCATCGACGATGACGAGGTCGAAATAGGGGTCACCCTCCGCTTCTCGGGTCAGCTTGGCGTTGAGGGCCTGGGCGAACGTGAGATTGAGCCGCCTGGACGCGTCGCCTGGCGTCATCCCCACAGGGCGTTCGGCGTCGAACAGCCCCCAACTGCGCAGATTGAGCTCGGTCGTCGCCCAAAGGTCGTCCAGGTCGCCCAGCGATTCCGATGTCACGTACACCGGCCGCATGAAGCTGGTGTGACGAACGAAGACCGCGGTTCGCTCCGACATCCCGATGGTGGGTGTCCAACTGCGGAGGTTGTGGAAGAGCACGGGGCGGTGGACGGGCTCGTTGAAGAGCACCGAAGCCGCTCGGTCATCACCGAGCCCCTGGGTGCGGCGATAGTTGGACTTGAAAAAGCTCCGATAGTCGTCGAGCCACTTCGCCTGGAGGTTCTGGCGCGGGCTGATGAAGAGGATGCGGGCGGTCGGCTTCTCGTTCCACACCAGGGCGGCGAGTCCCAGCGCTTGGTAGGTCTTGCCCATCCCAACCTCGTCGGCGAGATAGGCGAACGGGTGCTCGCAGAGGATGTTGTAGAGCGCGGCGATGCCCTCGAGCTGCATGTCGGCCATGGAGCGCGTCTCGGGGTCACCGGCCACGGTCAGGTCGATGAACTCGGCGACGTCTTCGGGGCGAATCGGCTTGGAGAAGGTGCTCATGCTGCCGCCTCGCGATTCAGGCGGTCCAGGGCCTCTTCGAACCAGTCGAGCATCGCGTCGGCCTTGTGCCGGTTGGCGCCCAGCTCGGCCAGGAGCAGGGTTCGCGAGCGCTGACGGGCGGTTGCCGCCATGCGCTCGGCGGCCGCGACGAGATCATCTTCGAGCAGGTGCGCCCAGGTCGAGATGACGCCCCAGAGCTCGCGCAGGACGAGGTAGCGCACCACCGGCGCCTCGGCGTCTCGGTCGGCGAGGTGCGCCAAAGCCATCACGCTGTCGGGCCGCCCGACGAGGTAGGCGCGCTGAAACTCGGGGTCCTTTTCGAGGCCGGCCAGCTTCGTTCGGAGGCCGCGCATCGAGCGGTAGAGGTCGTAGAGGTTCACCGCGTCGAACGCTGCCGGCGCTTCGGTCTCGACTTCGATGCCGTCATCGTCGTCGGCGTCGCCTCTGCCACCGCCGCCCCCGATCCCCCACGTGGGCGCACGGCCTCGCCAGCTCTCTAAGATCTCGCTCGCGGTGAGCGCTCTGCCATAGGTGCGAGAGCTGTGGTCGAGGTTCAGCTCGACGACCTGGCCTTGCCACTGCCGTTGAGCGCCGTCGACGACGTACTGGACCGTGAAGGATGCACCCCGCGGTGGCGGCGAGCCGGGCTTGGCGTGGGTGCCCGGGGCTGTGGCGAAGCGGGCGAGGCCCGGGAGCTGAAGTTCGAAGTCTCGCTGCACCGAGTCGGCGTCCAGCCACCAACGCCAAGTGTACGCGAGCCAATCCCACGCCACGACGATCGCGACCGGCGCAGGTCTCGGGGCCTCCTCCTCGGCCAGAACCTCGTCTGCGAGTTCGCCGGGCGCGACGTCGAGCCCCGCGGGGAACCAGTCCGCGCTGCCCTTGCAGACGAGCATCGCCTCCACGTTTCCGCCCGCGCCCGAGAGGCCAGCCTGCGTGAAATTGGCGCTGCCCACGGCGACCCACGTCAGCCCGCCGCGACGAATCCAGTAGGCCTTCATGTGCCAGAAGCGGGTGCCGACATCGTGCGGGTTGCGCTGGACCTTCGTGTGGCGGCGGAGCTCGGCGGCTTGCGATTCGGCGAGGCCGAGGGCTGAACCGTCGCGTCGCAGCGCCGGTATCAGCACGGTCTGTTGTGCGTCGAACGCCGCGACCTGCTGGGCGACGTCACCCCAATACGGGCTGCACACCCGCAGCTCGCTGGGACGCCGGGAGCGGCCGGCTTCAACGAAGCTCGCGAAGCCGGCCCGATGCACGACGGAGGTATAGAAGCGCCCGCGGAGCGCTCCTGCCCATGGCTCGGAGTCGCGGTCGGAGAAGCGCTGACGGTCGGGCATCGCGGCGAGGGCGGCGCGAAACCGCGAGACCCCGTCGGAGCCGGCTGGCTCGTCGCCGAGCGGGCTGTGCGCGCCGAGCCACACGAGCAGGTCGTCGAGCGCTCGCCAGCTCGGCTGCTGCCGCGTGTGTATCCACGTCTCGCCAAAGGACTCCGCGTTACGACCCCAGCCTGACAGCGTGAGGTTGGCGGACGAGACCGCGAGATAAACCCAGGTCGTTTGGTCGTCGGAGCGACCGGCCAGGATGACGAGCTGGGGGTGGA
>CAZNZH010000782.1:0-2944 GCA_964577445.1 uncultured Myxococcales bacterium | reverse complement strand
GGTCTCCACCCCCGCGCCGGTCTCGGTTCCGGTGGCTCCTCCCCTCGCGGCGGTGGCTGCGGCGCCAGCACCCAAGCCGTCCCCCGCCACGGCAGGGCCGGCCGCCGCCGTGGCCGCCCACGCCGCCGTCGCCGAGCCCCCCGTTTCGGAGCCGGCATCCGCCCGCGAGGCCCGGCCGCTGCCCGAGCCGGCGCCGGCCGTCGCGGCCATCCCGCCGGACCTGCTCCCGCCCGCCGCCGCCCCGGCCCCCGAAACCTTCGATGGCGACGCGTGGGAGGCCTTCATCGTGGCCTTCCGCGCCGAGCAGCCCTCGCTGGCCGGCAGCCTCGATCACGGCGAGGTCTTGAGCTACTCGGTCGGGCGCCTGCGCATCGGGTTTCCGCGCGGGAGCTTCAACCTGCGGCTGGTCCGCGGCAAGCATGTCCACGTGCTGACGGCGCTGCGCAGCCACGTCGGCGCCATCGAGCTGCTGGACTTCGACGAGCTGGACGAGCTGGTGGACTCGCCGTACCAGCGCCGGGTCGCTCGCGACCTCGCGCGGCACGAGACCGAGCGGATGACCATCATGAACCATCCCACCGTGGCCCAGTTGCTCGAGCGCTTCGACGGGCAGCTCACCGAAGTGGAGGTTCACCATGAAGAGGGAGGCACGTCGTGAGTGACGATAATCCATTGGGCGGCGGGCTTCAGGGCCTGCTTCAACAAGCCGGCGCGATGCAGCAGAAGGTCCAGGAGGCGCAAGCGCGCGCGGGCTTGAGGACGGTCTGGGGTGAGGCCGGCGGCGGCCTGGTGCGCGTCGAGGCCAACGGCAAGCTCGAGATCGTCCGGGTCGAGATCGACGCGGCCATCGCCAAAGACGACGTCGAGATGCTCCAAGATCTCGTGGTCGCCGCCTCCAACGCCGCGCTGGGCAACGCCCGCGACCTCATGGCGTCGGAGCTGGGCCCCCTGGCGAGCATGCTGAAGATGAGCGGAATGGGCCTCTGATGCGCCCATGAGCTCGAGTCGTCTGCCCATCGCGCTCGACAAGCTCGTGTCGTTGCTCGCCCGGCTCCCCGGCATCGGCGAGCGGAGCGCGACGCGGCTGGCCTTTCACGTGCTGTCGCAGCCTGAGAGCTACGCCCGAGATCTCTCCGGCGCCTTGGTCGAGATGGTCGAGCGCGTCCGCTTCTGCTCGGACTGCCACATGGTGTCGGAGGCCGAGCGCTGCGCGATCTGCGAGGATCCGACTCGCGAAAAGACCACGATCTGCGTCGTCGAGGGCATCGCCGATCTCCTGGCCTTCGAGCGCTCCGGCGCCTACCTCGGCCTCTACCACGTCCTGCACGGCGTCTTGGCGCCCCTGCGCGGCGTCGGGCCCGACGAGCTGCGCCTGGCCAACCTCCGGGCCCGCGTCGAGGCCCTGGGCGCCACCGAGGTCATCGTGGCGACCTCGACGGACGTGGAGGGCGAGGCCACCGCGCTCTACCTGCTGCGCCACCTGGCACCCACCGGCGTCCACGTCACGCGCATCGCGACCGGCGTGCCCATGGGCGGCGAGCTGGAGTACGTCGACGCGACCACCCTGAGCCGGGCCCTGCGCGGCCGGACCACCCTCGAATAGTCAACCACCGCCTGGCTATTCGCGTGCTTCGATGCGCTCGGTGCCCATGAAGGGCCACAGCACCTCGGGCAGCTCCACCGAGCCGTCGGGGCGCTGGTAGTTCTCGAGGATGGCCATGACCGTGCGGCCGATGGCCAGCCCGCTGCCGTTGATCGTGTGGACGAAGCGCGGCTTGTCACCGACCGCCGGGCGGTAGCGGATGTTGGCGCGGCGGGCCTGAAACTCGCCGAAGTTCGAGCAGCTCGAGATCTCGCGCCACATCTTCTGAGCCGGCAGCCACACCTCGAGGTCGTAGCAGCGGCGGGCGCCAAAGCCCATGTCGCCGGCGCAGAGGTCCACGACGCGGTAGGGGAGGTTCAGCGCCTGGAGCACGCGCTCGGCGTGGCCCACCAGCGCCTCGTGGGCGTCCGCGGAGCCCTCGGGCGTGGCGAACTGCACCAGCTCGACCTTCTGAAACTGGTGTAGCCGCGTCAGGCCACGGGTGTCGCGGCCGTGGGAGCCCGCCTCGCGCCGAAAACACGAGGAATACGCTGCGTATTTGATCGGCAGGCGCGCGGCGTCGAGGATCTCTTCCCGGTGCATGTTGGTGACCGGGACCTCGGCGGTCGGGATGAGGAAGAGCCCGTCCGGGGCGGTCTGAAAGGCGTCCTCTTCGAACTTCGGGAGCTGGTTGGTGCCGACCATGGACTCGCGCAAGACGAGGTAGGGCGGCAGGACCTCCTCGTAGCCGTGGGCGCCCGTGTGGAGATCGAGCATGAAGGCGGCGAGCGCTCGCTCAAGCCGCGCGCCGAGGCCGCGGTAGAGCACGAAGCGCGCGCCGCTGATCTTGCGAGCGGACTCGAAGTCCAAGATCCCGAGCCGCTCGCCCAAGGTGTCGTGCTCGACCAGCTCCCAGTCGAAGGTGCGCGGCTCACCCCAGGTGCGCAAGACGACGTTGTCGGACGCGTCGCGGCCGTCGGGGGCGTCCGGCGAGGGTGGGTTGGGCAAGAGCAGCGCCGCAGCGTCGGCCGCCTCTTCCAGCTCCTTCGCGCGGGTCTCGAGCGCCTTGACCTCGGCGGACAGCTCCTTGAGCTGCGCGCGCAACGCCTCACGGTCGGCCGGCGCCAGGCCCTTCGACGTCATCTGCGTCGACGCCTCGCGCTGCTGGTGGCGCAGATCGCCGAAGCGCGTCACCGTGCGCCGCCGCTCCTCGCCGAGGCTGATGATCTCGGCGAGGGAGATCGTGGGGTCGCGCCGCCTCAGCGCGGCCTCGAAGCCCTCGGGGTCCTCTAGAATCGCCTTCACATCCAGCACGACGCTACTCCTCTTTATTGGGCGTGCCCGCGCTGGGCATCCCGGCCG
>CAZNZH010000781.1:0-2948 GCA_964577445.1 uncultured Myxococcales bacterium | reverse complement strand
TCGAGGCCCACGTGGCCGCCGCGGGTGAGGCGCCGTCCGTGCTCCGGGCCGTGCGGCTCGACGACGGGCTCGTGCCGGCCGCCATCGTCCGCTTCGTCGCCCGCTCCCGTGAGGCGCTGGTGCTCGACGACGCCTCCACGAACGGGCGCTTCGCCAATGACCCCTACATCGCCTCCCGCGCGCCGCGCTCGGTGCTCTGCACCCCGATAACCCAGCAAAGTCGGCTAGTTGGAGTGCTGTACCTGGAAAATCGCCTGGTCACGAGCTGCTTCACCGCGGACCGCTGCGCGCTCCTGGAGGTCCTGAGCGGCCAGGCGGCCATCTCGATCTCCAACGCCTTGCTCTACCGGCAGCAAGCGGAGATGGCCGACTCCATGCGGCGCTTCGTCCCCCAAAAGCTCCTGGAGTTGATGGGCAAGGAGAGCATCCTCGACGTGCGGCTGGGCGACGCGGCCGAGCGGCCGATGACGGTGCTCTTCGCGGACATCCGGGGGTTCACGCCGCTGTCGGCGCACATGGCCCCGCCGCTGGTGTTCGAGTACCTCAACCGCTACCTCGCCGAGGTGGGGCCTGTGATCCGCGCCCACGGCGGCTTCATCGACAAGTATATCGGCGACGCCGTCATGGCGCTCTTCCCCGACGCCCCCGAGCACGGGGTCGCCGCGGCCTCCGCGCTGCTCGAGGTCGTCGCTCGCCAAAATCGCGCCCGCACGTCGCCAAACCAACCCCGCCTGCGGGTGGGCATCGGCGTACACCACGGCATGACGATGCTGGGCACCATCGGCGAGCGGATGCGGCTTGAGGGCACGGTCATCTCCGACACCGTGAACACGGCGTCGCGCCTGGAAGGCATGACCAAGCTGCTGGGCGCGGACGCCCTGTGCAGCGCGTCGGCCTTCGCCGGGGTCACCGAACCCTCGCGCTACCCGCACCGCTACGTCGGCGCCCTCAACCTGCGGGGGCGCGACTCCACCCTCCCGACGGTCGAGCTGCTCACGACGGCGACGGACGCGGTGATGGACCGGCGGGTGCAGAGCCGGCCCGCCTTCGAGGCCGCCGCCCGCGCCCTGGAGACCTTCGACTACTCAGGCGCTATCAGAGGGTTCGAGGCGGTGACCGCCGCAGACCCCGAGGACGCGGTCGCCTGCGCTCTGCTCGCCATCGCGAAGCGCGGCTAGCGCTCAGATCTCGAAGCGCCAGCGCTGTACCTCGCGGCGCTCGAGGTCCTCGTGGGTGACCTCCCAGACGAGCCGCGGCTGCGCCCATCGCTTGACGAACACGACCTGGGTGCGGCCGTAGGGTCGGCCCAGGCCGCCCGCGTTGACGCACACCGTGTCGGCGAGCCGCTCAGCACCGGGCGACTCGTGGATGTGGCCCGACACCATGAGGCCGCGCCCGCGCTCGGCCAGCTCGCGCACCGCGAGGCTGCCCGCGCTGGCGCCACGCCGCGTGCGGTCGAGGCTCGTGTCCAGCGGCGGCGCGTGGCTGATGAGGACGTCCCACTCGGGGAGCCGCCGGGCGCGCACGTCGTCTTCGCCCCATTCGTAGGGGAACCCGAAGCGCGCGGGCCCCGCGCCGCCGATGCCGGTCACGCGCAGGCCCGCGAGGAGGGCCTCGCCGCGATCGACGTTCCCGCGCCCGGGCAGGTGCTCCGGGTCGTGATTTCCCGGCACCCAGAGCACCGGCAGCCCCAGGGTCTCGACGTGCTCGACGACCGCGGCGACCGAGGCCGCGCGAAAGGCGAGGCTCTGCGCGCTGTTGTGGCCGAAGGTGTGAGGCGGCTCCGCGCCGATGTCGCCGACGAGCAAGACGCCGTCGACCTCCGGCTCGCTCCGAATGCGCGCCAGCACGGCGTCCAGGCGTTCGCACTCGGCGTGGATGTCGCCGATGACCGCCAGGGTGACCGGTGGGGATGTGCTCACAGGGTGGGGATCCACAGCAGGCCGAACCAGGTCGCGCGGGTCTGCGCCCGGTCCAGGGTCAGCGCCTCGAGGCGACAGGCCGCGAGCTGGTCCATGTCCCGGAACTCCGAGTCGGCGACCGCCCGCTCGCGCTCCGCCAGCGCCGCGTCGCGGCCGGCCTCGAGCTCGCGAAAGCTGGCCATGCGGAGCCGCGCGCTGTCTTTGGCCCGGGAGAGCTTGTCGGTCTCGCCTCGCTCGGTCAGCCAGCGGATCTCCCGCGCCGCCATCTCCAGCTCCTCGCGCATGGCGTCGATGCGCTTGTCCCAGATGGCGGCCTCGACGCCGCGTGGGCCGGCGTCCTGGTCACGGACGCGCTCCGAGGCCAGCCGCAGGCGGGTGGCGAGCCGCGCGCGGAACGCCTCCAAGCCCTCGCCGGGCTGGCCGTGGAGCCCCAAGGGCGGGCAGACGGGCACGGCGACGCGGCCGGTCTGCGACAGCTCGTCCATGAAGCGGCGCCTCAGGTGGTCGAACTTCTCTTTGCGGTCGAGCCAGCCGGGCAGCAGGTCGTAGGCGGCGCCGGCTCCCGGGGCCGGCTCGAGCCACGCCTCGGCGACGGGCTGATCGGCGCCGGCGAAGCGGATCGCGCCCGGAAGGTAGGGCAGCGGGTAGATGACCCGGGTCAGGAGATCCCCGTCGACGATCTTCCCCGCGTCGCTTCGCCACGCCAGCCGCGCCCGGGCCATCAGCGCGGGGTGGTAGGTGACCGCCCCGGTGCCCGCCGCGATGGGGCCCAGCCCGAGGGTGTCCCGCACCTCGGCGTCGCGCAGCCACTCGCGGCCCAAGAAGCGGTCGTCGACCCCCTCCGGCGTCCCGCCCACCAGGGCGCTGGCGATCTCGGGCCGGGGTGCCGCGGGGCGGGTGGCCGTCGTCGGCGCGCGGTCCGCGCCGGGCGAGGCAGCCGGTCGCTGCGATGGCGCCGCGTCGCTCGGCCGCAGCGGGCCCAGCCGCGGGTCCGTCGTGAGGTTATAGAAGCCGGCCTTGCGCACC
>CAZNZH010000780.1:0-2953 GCA_964577445.1 uncultured Myxococcales bacterium | reverse complement strand
CGGGGGTCCAGTCGGGGTTGGCGTACCAGATGGCGGTCAGGCGGCGGTCGGCGCAGCCTCCGAAGGTGTCGCGGTGGCGGAGGTAGCGGGTGCGGCGGCCGGGGTAGAGCGCGACCTGGACGTCGTAGGCGCGCAGGCCCAGCCAGGCGGCGTGGTTGACGGCGTCGCGCAGCGCGTCGAAGAGCGCGTGGACGCGGGCGAGGGCGGGGGTAACAAGCGCGGGGTCGAGCCAGCAGGTGAGGTCGCCGCGGACCTCGGGGCGGCGGGAGCGAGCGGCGCCGCGGCCCACGGCGGCGGGGCGGAGGTGGCCGGCTCGCCACAGCGCGAGGACCTCGGCGCGGGCCTGGCGCGCGGTCTCGGGGCCGAGGACGCCGTCGCGGACCACCGCGGCGCCGTCGCCCAAGGCGATGATCTCGGCGTCGTCGAAGGTGGGGGCGAGCGGAGGCGAGCGGCCCAAATCGCCTGATAGCGTCGATCGAATCGAAGGCTCGCCCGGCGCGGCGATGACCCGCGGGTCGACGACCGGCGGCGTCACGGAGAGGCCCCGGGGCGCGTGGCCGGCGGGGCGGCGGCGAGGGCCTCCTCGGCCGACCTGATGCGGGCGATGAGCGCGCGCTCTTCGGGGCTGAGCTGGCTGGCCCGAAACTTCGGGTTGGGCCGATACCACCACTGCTGGGCGAAGTGGGCGGCGAGATCGCGGTCGCGGAATCGGTAGCCGTGGGCCGCGTAGACGGTGTTTCGCGCTCTGCGGAGCCCCGCGAGGTCCATGGTCGACAGGTCGCGCTGCTCGAGCTCCCAGAAGATCGTCTGGGCGTACTGGTCCAGGTCCATCAGGCAGACCGAGACGTCGTCTTTGGGCTCGAAATCCGTGAGGTCCCAGCGCACCTCAACACCCTTGGGGGTGCTGCGCGCGACGCCCCCGGCGGGCAGGAGGCTCCCCATGCCGCCGCCGTAGTCGGGAGGACAGAGCGCCAGCCGCGGGTCGTCGGCGATGACCTCGATGCGCGAGCGCCCGATGCGCCCGCCCTTCCACAGGCTGCCGGTCTTCAGCGCGTAGGCGGCCCACTGCGTGCCATCGGCGACGGCGCTGATCCCGTGCTGGTAGGTGTTTCGCACCCGCACGCGCTGCTTGGGCGGGAAGGTGATGTCCCACAGGTACGCGAAGTCGTAGCTGACGTCGGGCAGGGCGGGGTTGGTGATGGTGCGCGCCTCTCGCGTTCGCACGGCGCGGCCGTCGACCAGGGTGCGGAAGCCGTAGACCAGGGGGCGGTCGGGCTCGGGCGGGCGCTCGCCCTCCGGCGCGCTGACGTCGCCGCCGTCGCGGTCCACGACCGGGAAGGGAAATCCGACGGTGAGCGCGACCGGCTGGTCGGAGGTGTTCTCGAAGACGAAGTCGCAGCGGACGTTCCAGGCCTTGCGCTTGGCGTCCCAGCGCAGCACGACGTGCTCCTCGACCATGGCGACCTCGGTGGTCGTCAGCGGCATCGGGAGCGTCCCGCTGCCGCCGTAAACGCCGTCGTTGGCGCGGGCGACGGGGGTGAGCGCGACGATCGCGGCGAGGAGCAGGAGGGATCGGGGCATCGGGGAGGCTCTCTGTGGGGGGTTGCGCCGTCGGAGGGTGAGACTACTCTGAAGCGCGCGTCACGGCACCTGATGGAGGAGATCATGAGCACGCCCACCCCCGCGAATCTGAAGGCCCTGATCCAAGCCCAGGAGGTGCGTGGTGAGTACCTGCATGTGCACTTTCGGTGCCCGCTGACGCAGAACGAGGCGACGAGCTGGGCGCACATCGGGGCGACGATCGAGGACGCGAGCGCGGGCGACGGGTCGCTGCTGAGCCGGGCGCGGCAAGCGCTGGCGCGGCTGGTGGGGCGGACCGCGGGCCATCGCCCGGAGTCGCTGGGGCCTTCGGAGGCGACGGGCGCGCCGACCGCTTCGGAGATCGATGCGGCGGTCGTGGCCGCGTTCACGCGGGTTCGCTCGCAGTTCGCCTGGGACCGGCACGGCGAGCAGTGGGTGTGGGCGGCGTTGAAGGCCGACGTCCAGGGGCCGCTGTCGCGGATGCTCGAGCGCGTGCGGTTCACCGAGCCGGCGGACAAGCGCTGCCTCGCGCGGATGCTGGCGGAGGTGGCGGCGGCGGACGGCACCGTGGCGCCGGCGGAGCAGCGGTTCTTTGAGAGCTTCACCGGCGAGGAGGCGGGCGGGATCCCGAGGGCGCTGGGGGCTGGCGAGCTGACCGAAGACGACCTGACGGGGACGACGCCGTTTCTGCGCGAGCCGATGCTGGCGCTGGCGTGGGCGCTCGCGTACACCGACCAGGACCTCGCGGCGGCGGAGGAGGACCGGCTCAAGCGCTTCGCCGCGGGGCTGCACATCGGCGACGCGCGGGCGGAGTCGCTGCGGCGGGACGCGTGCGCGTATGTCTTGGAGGAGATGCTGTCGGACATCTACCAGCACGGGGAGCCCGACCCGAGCGAGCGGCTGGAGGTGGCGCGCGTGGCCTCGCGGATCGGGGCCTCCACGGAGTCGCTCGACGAGGTGGAGCGGCGGATTCGACGGCTGAACGGGCTGCTGGACTAAAGTTCGAGCGGCCTCGGCTCACCTGGACCGCCCAAGACGACCACTGATTTCACAAAGAAGGACACCATGATCGACCTCTATACGGCTGCGACCCCCAACGGTTGGAAGATCTCCATCGCGCTCGAGGAGCTGGGCCTGCCCTACACGCTCCACGCGCTCGATCTGGGCGCGCAGGACCAGAAGAAGCCCGAGTATCTCAGGCTCAACCCCAACGGCCGCATCCCGACCATCGTCGACCGGGACGCCGGGGACCTGGTGGTCTTCGAGTCCGGCGCCATCCTCATCTACCTCGCCGAGAAGACGGGGAAGCTGATGCCCAGCGACGTCGCGGGCCGCTCGCGTGACTCCTCGTAGCGCCGCGCTAGCGAGGAGG
>CAZNZH010000779.1:0-2959 GCA_964577445.1 uncultured Myxococcales bacterium | reverse complement strand
TTCGGGTAGCTGGGGTCGCTGGGCTTGCCGAACTCGGGGACACAGTAAAAGGTCTCCCAGGGACAGAGCCCGCCGTAGAGGAAGACCTCCAGGATGTTCTTCGCGGCGACACCCGGAGGCAGCAAGGCGGACTGGGCCGCGCCGCTCGGGAAGGCGCCCCACGGCGCCGCGAAGCTCGAGCGCGGCCGTATCAGCCCGGCGCCGGTCGCGAGGCCCGCCGCGACGCCGAGAGTCTTCAGAAATCGGCGTCGCTGCAATGCACTTCCCTCCCGAGATCCCTGCGCGGCTGGCCCACCGCGGTCCCCCTCGCAGAAGGCCCGGCCCAGGGTCCCCTTGATACACGCCGCGAAGACGGCGTGGCAACGAGCGGTTCGGTTTTGCGACGATACAATTGATTCGATGCTCCCCTTCGTGCTTCCTTGCCCGCCATGTTCAGCACCCGACTAAAATACGCACTCGTGAACCCCACCGCCCTCCGCGCCGCCGCTGCCCGCCTGGGCCTGCTCGCGGCCTTGACCGTCGCGGCCGCGCCGTTCGGCGCGTGCTCGGATTCCAAGGACGCCGGCGCCGGCGACGTGGCCGGCTCAGACCTCGGGCTCGCCGACGGGACCGGCTTCGGGGACACCGACGCCGGAAGACCGCCCGCGGACAGCGGCGACACCGGCGACGGCCTCGCCGACAGCGACGCCACCGCGATCGACACCTCGCCCCCCCTGCCCTGCCCCGGCTGCTTTGAGCCCGCCAAGTGCATCGAGGGCTTCTGCCTGCTGCCCGAGCCCGGCGGCTGCACCCCCGGCGCGACCGATGGCTGCGTGGGCGACGACCGCATCCGCACCTGCAACGCCGACGGCACGATCTACGTCCCCACCGCGTGCCCGAAAAACCAAGGCTGCATCGACGGCGCCTGCCGCCCTCTCATCTGCATCTCGGGCGAGTTCATCTGCGAGGGCCTCTCTTCGAAAAAGCAGTGCAACCCCGACGGCACGGGCTTCCTCACGGCCATCCCCTGCGCTGAGGGCGAATACTGCCAGTCCGGCAAGTGCGGCTCCTCGTGTCAGATCGACCCCAAGTTCGGCTCCTACGTCGGCTGCGCGTTTTGGACCGTCGACCTCCCTAACTACCCGGATCCCTTCTCGAATCCGACGCCCGAAGACCTCCCCTACGGCCTCGTCGTCTCCAACCCCGGCGAGCTGCTGGCCGACATCAGCTTCGAGACCCCGCCGGGCGTGACGGTCAACGCCCCCGACACCAAGGTCCCAGGCCGCACCTCGCGGATCTTCCTCATGCCGGTGCTCAACGTGTCGCTCACCAGCACCTCCATGAAGGGCATCCGCGTCAGCTCGACCCGCCCGGTGCTGGTCCACCAGTTCAACCCCTGGGACAACGAGTTCTCAAACGACGCCTCGCTGCTCTTGCCCGAGACCTTCCTGGGCAGCCAGTACACGATCCTGTCGTGGCCCAGCGGCCCCACTCTCTTCGGCGGGCTCAAGGGGCAGTCCGGCTACTTCACCGTGGTCGCGGCCTACGCGTCGACGGATGTCACCATCATGGTGACCGCCGACGTCTTGGCGGGCGGCAAGGTCAAGGCGATGAAGGCCGGCGACACGCAGACCATCACGCTCGAGCGCGGCGAGGTGATGAACATCGAGATGACCGCTGATTTCTCGTCGATGTTCGCCAACACCGACCTCACGGGCTCGACCGTGACGGCGAACAAGCCCGTCGCGGTCTTCGCAGGCCACGAGGAGGCGGTCATCGCGCCCGAGGGTGCCGAGGAGACCTGCTGCGCCGACCACCTCGAGGAGCAGATGCTGCCGAAGTCGGTGCTCGGCGCTCACTACGTGGCGGTCAAGCTCAAGCCTCGCGGCAGCGAGCCCGACTTCTGGCGCATCCAAGCCGCCGACGACAACGTCACCTTCAGCACCAACCCGCCGCTCACGACCAACGGGAAGTCACCGAAGGCGACGACCAACCTGACGCTCAAAAAGCGCGGCGATTGGGTCGAGGTGGTCACCCCCGAGTCCTTCGAGATCGACGCGACCGGCCTGCTGCAGGTCGGCCAGTACATGGTCAGCCAGGCCGTGACCGACGACTTCATCGGCGATCCCAGCCTCATCCTGCTGGTCCCTGAGGACCGGTTCCGCAGCTTCTACGTGCTGGCGGTCCCCTCGAGCTTCTCGAAGAACTACGTCACCATCGTGAAGAAGCCGGGCGAGACGGCGATGGTGGACGGCGCGCTGGTCCCCCAAGGCGACTTCAAGCCCGTCGCCTCGGGCCTGTGGGAGCGCGCCTACGTCCCGCTCACCCCCGGCGTACACGACGTCTCCGGCTCGGCACCTTTCGGGCTGACGGCCTACGGCTACTCGGCGGCTGCCAGCTACGGCTACATCGGGGGCATCGGCGACTCATCGGAGTAGCGGCCGGTGTGTGGCAAAACTCCACACTCTCGCCGGCGCCGCGGCCGAAGTGTGTAAAAACTCCACACCGTGACTGTCGGGCCCGCCGTCGAGCCCCCCGTCCAACTCACCGCGAGCGGCCCTCGCGGCGCGCCCGGCTGGCGAGTCCGCCTCGCGCCGTGTAGCCTCCAAGGCTGTTGGTGGTCCCGCGCCCCGCGGCGCGGATGGAGGACGGCCGATGCGCCAGCGCCCCCTCGGTCTGCTGCTCCTGACCGCGCTCACGGTGTGCCCCGCGCCGCCTTCGCGCGCTGACGACGCCTCGACCATCGCGGCCGCCGCCCGCGCGGTCGCCGAGCGCTGCGCCCTGGACACGGCGACCGGCTGGCCGGAGCGCTGCCCCGCCCATGAGCCCGCGGCGCTACAGGCCGCACTCGCTCGCGCCGGCGCCTCCGCGCGCATCGACGCCCTGGCCGCCCTGCTGGGCGCCGACGACGCCGCCCTCCGCGTGGTCGCGGCCTCAAGCCTCGCCCGCCTCGCGCCCGCAGACCTCGCCGGCGCGGAGC
>CAZNZH010000778.1:0-2959 GCA_964577445.1 uncultured Myxococcales bacterium | reverse complement strand
GCTGCGGGGGATCGCGCACCAAAACGTCACCCGCGCCGTGCCGACGACCGCCTCGCCGGTCAGCGGGTCGATGTCGAAGCTCTCGTCGTCGTCGGCCGGGTCATCGCGGGTGGCCAGCCCGTCGCGGTCGATGAGGAAGTTGGGCGAGCTGAAGCTGCCCAGGATCAGGTGGCTGATGGCGTCGATGCCGGGGATCTCCTCGGTGATGCCCGACGCCGCCATCAGCGCCAGCGGCACCTCCAGCTCGTCGCGGGTGACCCGGTAGGGCGTCGGCGAGAGGTCGCCGTCGTGCAGCCGGGCGATGTCGGCGCCGTCGACCGGGAACCGCTCGCCCAACCACGCGAAAGGCCCGTCGCCGTAGAGTCCGCGGCGGATCTGCGCCAGCTCGAAGGTCGCCGAGCCCGTCGTGAAGGTCCAGGCGAAGGCGACGTCGCCCGTGCTCAGCCCCAGCCCCGGCAGCACGGCCGCCAGCGGGCGCAGGGCTTCTCGCTGAGACGCCGGCGCGACCCCGGGGAAGGGCGACTCGACGGGGCGACCGGCGGCGTCCAGCAGCCGCTTGGTCAGGATGACCGCGTCGAGGGTCTGCTCGCGCAGCGGCAGCTTCGGGCGCGCGAGCAGCGTGTGGGTCTCGCGCTCGTAAAAGGTCGTCAGGTGGTCGACCAGCTCGCGGTCGCGGTCGCCCCGCATCAACGCGTCCAGGTCGCGCCGCAGCGCGCCACAGTCCCAGCTCTCGCCCGGGTCCACGACGAAGTCACCGTTCACGTCGCCCGCCTGGGGGCTGACCAAGGCCGTGTGCCGCGTGAGCTGGCCGTCGCAGTCCCGGTCCTCGCCCAGGTCGAGGGCGCCGTTACAGTTGGCGTCCTCGTCCAGGGAGGCGAAGAGCGCCGGGTTGTGGTCCAGCACGCCGTCGCAGTCGAAGTCCTCGCCCAGGTCGAGCCGACCGTTACAGTTGGCGTCTTCTGCGTCCTCAAAGCCCAGCAGGTTCGGGCGGTCCAGCACGCCGTCGCCGTCGGTGTCCTCGCCTGAGTCCAGCACGCCGTTACAGTTGCGGTCCTCGCCGATGACCTCCGTCGACAGCGTGACCGCCGCGCCGCGCGGGTCGTTGTCGAAGTAGTTGTCGGTGAGCTCCAGCGCCTCGGGGAAGGTGCCGTCGCCCAGGGACATGGGCACCGCGCGCCCGAACTCGGGGCTCCCCGGGTCCAGCGCCACCACATAGAGCACGTCGTCGGCCGGGTCGTCGGTGGCGTGGCGGTCGCGGATATTGGCGAGGTCCAGGTCGCCGTCCATGGGGACGGAGATGGGCATGAAGATGCCGAAGCCGTCGAGACGGTCGGCCTTCACGCGGAGGTCGGACTCCAGGCCGGTGGGCGCGATGAGGCTGACGTTGACGCGGCGGCCCGTGGGCGAGGTGGCGTCCAGCCGGGTCGCGGCGTCGTTGGGGAGCGGGATCTCGGGCAGCGGCTTGGCCTGGAGGTCCCAGCGCACGCGGACGCCGCCCAGGCGTTGGGTCTGGGCCAGCGAGTCGGGGCGCGCGCCCGAGCAGCCCGCGGCCGCGACCAGCGCCAGCGCGAGTACGGCGGTCCTCAAGGTCATGGCAGCCTCCGGGTCGCGAATGTAGGCTGGGCCGCAGAGTGGAGGCAATGGCCAGGTGACACTCGGTGCCAAGACAGAGAAACCCGATAATTTCTCGGGTGTTGCGCGGTGGCAGATCGCGTCGACGTGGGACGGTCAGCCCCTGCCCCCGGGCGAGCGGGCCACCGTCAGCGCACGGTTTGCCGACGGGGCCTTCCGCGTGGAGGTCGACGCGCCCTACGCCGGAGATCCCGCGCCGACCGCGCCGCCGGGCCCCACGCCGAGGCTGTGGGACTACGAGGTGGTCGAGCTCTTCGTGCTCGGTGACGCCGGCCACTACACCGAGATCGAGCTCGGCCCCCACGGCCATCACCTGGTGCTCCAGCTCGCGGGGCGGCGCCAGGTCGTCGCCGAGGGGCTGCCGCTGCGCTACGAGTCACGAGTCGCCGGCGGGCGATTTCGCGGTGTGGCCTGGCTGGATCTCGGGCTGCTGCCACCTGCGCCACACCGGGCCAACGCGTGCGCGATCCGCGGCGTCGGCGAAGCGCGTCGCTACATGAGCGCGTGTCCCATGCCGGGGGAGGCGCCGGATTTCCATCGGCTGGAGTGCTTTGAATCCGTGGACTTCGCCGCCGAAGAGGTGACGTGATGGCCGCGGAACCCCGCCCACCCGTGACCGCGCGCCTCAGCGCCACGCGGCTTGAGCTGCTGCGGCGGACCGCCGGCGGCCCCCGCGAGCTGGCGTCGAAGGTGGCGCGGCTCGGGCGCACCCTCGGGCGCTTCGGCAGCGGCGAACCCAGGCGGCGCCTTGAGCGCCTCACCGCCATGGGCATCATCGACCGGGCGCCCACGCGCACGCAGCTCCTGGTAGGCAGCGTCGACATGCTGCGCTTTTGGATCTCGCCCGCCGCGGCGGACTACTACCGCCAACAAGGCATCGGCTACACCTTTCATCAGGTGCTGCGGGTCCTCGATGACCCCTCCTCGATGGTGGATCCGGTGGGCTTGGCCGTGGAGCGCGACACCATCATCGGGCACCTGCTGCAGGTCGTTCACGCCAACCCGACCTACGACCTCCAGCTCCTCGACAGCCTCGACGGCGGCATCGACGCCCTGGAGAGCCAAACCCTGGCGATGATCGACGGCACCCACCCGCGCTCCCGCTCCATCGGCGCCATCGTGGAGGACGCCGGCTACCACGAGCGGCTGCTGGACTTCGTGCGCGCCTACCGCGCCGACCCCCACGCCAGCGCGCCGATCCGTGACAACATCGGAGCAAACCCCATGCTGCAACGCATCGAGCGCACCTTCGGGACCCTCCCCGCAGCCATGCGTTACTTCACAAGATTGCCAACGACCCCGGTGGCCGCGGCGCAGCATATCCTGC
>CAZNZH010000777.1:0-2959 GCA_964577445.1 uncultured Myxococcales bacterium | reverse complement strand
GTTGCGCGTCCTCGACGGGATGCCGAAGGACTCCACGCTCGCCTCCCGCGCGCTCGAGCTGCGCGTCGAGGCCCTCGTCGCCGCCGACAGCCCCGCCGACGCCCTCGCCCTCGCGGAGTCCGCCGGCGAGGCGGTCCGCGACGACCGCCCCGGGCTCTGGGTGAGCCTCGCCGCGCTCCGGACCACCCCCGACGGCGCCGCGGACGCCCGCCGCGAGCTGGCCAGCCGCTTCCCCTCGAAGCCCGAAGGCCGCGCCGCCCTCGCCGCCCTCGGCAGCGCGCCCGGGTTCGACGCGACGCAGCTCCTCCGCATCGGCCGCTACTACTTCAACGCCCAATCCCACGACGCGGCCATCGAGACCCTCGGCGAGGTCCTCGCGCTGGCCCCGCCTCAGAGCGTCGCCGCCTGCGAGGCCCTCAATCTCACAGCCCGCGCCTGGGAAAAGAAGAAGCAGGCGTCCAAGGCCTGGCCGTTTTTCCAGAAGGCGTTGAGCTGTAAGGGCGACGCCCTGGCCGACGCGACCTTCGCGGGCGGGCGCAACCGGCTCGGCGCGGGCGAGCACGCTATGGCCCGAAAGCTCCTCAAGCAGCACATGGCGACCTTCCCCGACCGCAGCACCGTCGACGACTGCCAGCTCATGCTCGCCCAGAGCCTGCGCGAGACCGGTGACGCAGCGGCCGCGGATGAGGCGCTGTTGGAGTCGCTAGCGCGCTGGCCCGACGGTGACATGGTGGACGACGCCGCCTGGGCGCTCCTGTGGCCGCGCATCGAGGCCCGGCATTACAAAAGTGCGGTCGAGATGGCCGACCGCGTGCTCGAGCGGGTCCCGCGCGAGCAGAGCTACCGCGCCGAGGGCCGCACCCTCTACTGGCGCGCCCGCGCCTTGGAGAAGCTCGGCAACCCCAAGAAGGCGCGCAGCGGCTACGCGCAGGTCCTGGCGGCCTATCCGCTGAGCTGGTACGCCGTCTTGGCCCACTCGCGGCTGCGCGCCCACGACCCCGCGGGCGCGGCCAAGGCGCTGCGAGCCGCCATCGCCAAGACCTCGCCGCCCGCCGACCCCCTGGCCGCCATCCCGCCACCGCTGCTCGCCGATCGCCACTTCCGCGCCGGCGCCGCCCTCGCCCGCATGGGTCTGGGGGCCAGCGCCCGGCGCGAGCTCGCGGCCACCGCCACCCCGCCGGCCGCCGACCGCCAAGCCTGGACCTGGACCCGCGTGGTCCTCTACCAGCTCGCGGGCGCCTACGAGCAAGCCACCCGGCTGACCCGCGCCGAGGAGCCCCGCTTCGGCGCGACGTGGCCCGTCGGCCCGGCGAGGCGCCTGTGGGAGCTCGCACACCCCCGGCCCTTCGCGGCCCTGGTCAACCGCTGGGCCGGCGAGCGCGGCATCGACCCCTTCTGGGTCTGGTCGATCATGCGCGAGGAGTCCGGCTTCAACCCGCGCATCGAGAGCTGGGCCAACGCCATCGGCCTGATGCAGATCATCTTGCCGACCGCGAAGATGCTGGCCGCCGGCACCGACTTCATCCCCGACCGCGAGAACCTGCAGAAGCCCGAGGTCGCCATCGCGCTCGGCACGAAATATCTCGCGTCGCTCATCGGCCGGCACCCCATCGTCAGCCTCGCCAGCGCGGGCTACAACGCGGGCGGCGGGGCCGTCTCAAAGTGGCGTAAGTCCTTCGGCGACGTCGATCTCGACGAGTTCGTCGAGCGCATCCCCTACCGCGAGGCCCGCGGCTACGCCAAGCGCGTGACCCGCTCGCTGGCGCGCTATCGTTGGCTCTACGCGGGCGAGACGATGCTGGACCTCCCCATCGGCCCGCCCGGACGCAAGCTCTCTGAGAAGTAGGAGGGTCCGCCCATATGCTCCGGTCGCCTGGCGGCCTCCCCATCTTGTCAGCGACTTGCGCGCCTCGGCTTCTTGCAGCGCCCTCCTCGCGCCATCTGTCCGTGGATACTGAGGCCCCACCTCCAGATTGCGCGAGGAGACCGGCCCACTTACCCGATCAGACACCTGCACCGGCCTTCACCTGGCGCGCCGGACGGTTGCGAATCGGGGGCGCAAGACGCAGGCTCAGGCGCATGGAATCGATCGATGACATCGTCCAGGCGCTGCGCGGCGCGTTGGCGGGCCGAAGCGAGGTTCGACTCGCGCTGCTCTTCGGCTCCACCGCACGAGGCGAGGCAACCGAGAGCTCCGATGTCGACGTGGCGGTGCTCGCCCCAGGCGCGTGCCTGCTTGAGCTGGCCCACGAGCTCAGCCGCGCGGTCGGTCGCGACGTCGATGTCATCTCGCTCGAATACCCGGGCGTCCCGATGCTGGAGCAGCTTGTCCGCGACTCAGTGGTCGTCTACGAGGGCACCCGTGGCGCCGCCGCGAACTGGCGATCGGCGACCTTGCTCGGCTTGGAGCTGGACCGACCCTGGTACCGCCGGATGCGCGACGCCTGGCTGCGCCGCGTCGCCGAGCGAGGCGTGTGAGGTGGTGGACCGCGACCTCCTCGCGACGAAGCTTGCCGAGCTCTCCGACCGGGTGGAGCGCGTGCGTTCGCGCTGCACCGCGACGGTCGATGGTCTGCGGCACGACCGCGACGCCCTGGATCTGGTCGCCTTCAACCTCATGCTGGCGTTCCAAACCTGCGCGGACATCGCGAGCCACATCGTAGCGGACGCGGGCTGGCCACCCGCGAAGACCCTTCGCGAAAACTTCGAGCGCCTGGGCGACCACGGGGTGATCCGCGCATCCGTGGCCGACACCCTCGGCCGGGCGGTCGGCCTGCGAAACGTTATCGCTCATGGCTACGCGGCGATCGACGCGTCCCAAGTCCACCACGCGGCCACCGCCGGCCTCAGCGACCTCTCCGCCTTCGCGCGCGAGGTGGCGCGCTGGGCGGCGGACGTCTCCCCGCCGGGCGAGAACCCGGCGCAGTAGGGAGGACGGCGTGGTGCCGAGGCGCCCGCC
>CAZNZH010000776.1:0-2963 GCA_964577445.1 uncultured Myxococcales bacterium | reverse complement strand
GGGGGGCCGGGGGGGGGGGGGGGGGGGGGGGGGGGGGGGGGGGGGGAGACAACCGCGCCGCCGCCGTCCGCAGAGCCGCACCGACCGTGGTTGCGGGACGATCGCTACGCCGCGAACCTGGGGCCCGCCATCACCTTGTAGCGCGCGACCCCCCAGACGCGGCGCGCGCTTTGTGGGTCGGTCAGGTCGCCAGGTGGCTGGTATCGTTCCACGATTCGATGACGCGTTGCCGGCGTTCGTAGGCGAGCACGCTCATCGAGGCGGTCGAGAGCGTGAAGTAGCGGCCCGCGTTCGCCGGCAGCCCGAGCCAGCGGGCGGCGAGG
This sequence comes from uncultured Myxococcales bacterium, assembly GCA_964577445.1. GTDB lineage: Bacteria > Myxococcota_A > UBA9042 > PHBI01 > JACKFB01 > JACKFB01. The sequence continues at coordinate 2,640 of CAZNZH010000776.1, read as the reverse complement.
ATTCGTAGGAGGTGAGCGTGGGCGAAGATCGCGACGTTGGGTGCTGACGGGGCGGCGGCCTCGGCGACTGCTGCTCTGGCGATCACTCGATCGGTGCGCGCGCCGACGTCGCTGGCGGATTCGCCGCGGGGGACCTCCGTCGCCCAGATGTCCCAGCCTGGCTGCTCCTTCTGAATCTCGAGCGTGGTGCGGCCTTCGTAGATCCCATAGTCCCACTCGCTCAGGTCGTCGTCGAAGACCACGCGATCGCCGAGACCCGCCAGGATCGCGGTCTCGCTGGCGCGGCGAAGCGGGCTCGAGTAGACGTCGGCGAACGACACCGACGCCAGCCGCTCCTTGAGCGCCGCGGCCTGCTCGCGGCCTGCCTCGGTGAGCGGCAGGTCGGTGCGCCCCGTGTGCCGGCGCGTCTGGCTCCACTCGGTCTCGCCGTGCCGTATCAACCACAGCTTCAGGCCCAGCCTCACGGTGCCGAGCTCTTCTCGAGCGCGAGGGCGGCGGCAACGGCATCGCGGAGCCGCCGCAACCCCGCGCCGACCTCGCCCCGAAGATGCACCCGCAGCGAGCGCCGGCCGCGTTCGTCGAGGACCATCAGATCACCCCGCGCCTGGGCGGCCTTCGCGACGCCAAAATCGAACTGGCGGCCCGGCACCGCGAGCGGCTGCGCGTCGTCGCAGGTAATCTGAATGAATACGCCGCTGTTGGGCCCTCCCTTGTAGGCTTGCCCGGTCGAGTGCAGAAAGCGGGGGCCAAAGCCGACGGCCGTCGCGACCTGAAAGCGATCCCGCACGGCGACCCGCAGCGACTGGAAAACCGCGTCGTGCTCGGCGTTTCGCTCGCAGTAGGCGAGCAACGCCACGTAGTCGCCCGTCTCGACGCGCCCGAGGTGGGCGGCGAGGAGCCCGCTCGGTGAGCGCTCGCGCGCGGCGGCTTCTATCGCCTCGCGATTGGTGGCGTCGGCGAACAGCGCGAGCTCGCCGTCATCGAAAAACGGCCGCTCGGGCGGCAGCGAACCGCTCGCCTCGTAGGCGTCGGTCAGCTCGCGCGCGAGCACCTTGCTTCGCTCGACATCGGGCTGGTTGAACGGGTTGATGCCCATGACCGCACCAGCGACCGCGGTCGCAAACTCCCAGCGAAAGAACTCCTGGCCGAGATCGCGACGATGCGCGACGTCGACCCGGACCACCGGATGGCCGGCGTCGACGAGCGCGCGGAGCTCGCCGTCGCGACTGTCGCCGGCCGAGCCCTCGAGGCGGAGATAGACGAAGATCCGGTCGCAACCATAATCGCTGGGCTCGCCGAGGGGCTCGCGATCGATGGGGATGATGCCTTTGCCATCTTTGCCCGTCGACTCGGCGACCAGTTGCTCAAGCCAGGCACCGAGCGGCTCGATCTCGGGCGAGCACACGATCGTCAGCTTGTCGTGGCCGGCCTTGGCGCACTCGCCGAGGACCACGCCGAGGACGAGCCCCGGGTTGTCGTCTACGGGAACCCCGGCCGCACACGCCTCTCTCATGACGCGGGCGCGCTCGAGAAAGGCGGCGACGTCGAGGCCCATGACCGCGGCGGGCACCATGCCGAAATTCGACAGCGCCGAGTAGCGGCCGCCGATGCCGGGCACACCCGGAAAGACGCGCGAGCCGCCGCTACCAGCCCCGGACAGCTTCGAGCCAGGGTCGGTGATGATGATGAAGTGGTCTGGGGCACGCTCGGCTCCGACGGCGGCTTTGACGCGGGCGAAGAAGTAGTCGCGGAGGATGTTGGGCTCGAGGGTGGTCCCCGACTTGCTCGAGACGATGAAGAGCGTGCGCTCGACGGCGACGGCGGCTTCGGTGCTGCGGATCTGCGCCGGGTCGGTGGAGTCGAGCACGCTGAGCCTTGGGAAGCCGTCGCGTGGGCCAAAGGTCCGGGCGAGGACGTCCGGGCACAGGCTCGAGCCGCCCATCCCGAGGACGACGGCATCGTCAAATCGGCTCGCCGCGGCCTCGGCGAACGCGCTCAGCGCGCCCGCGCTCGCCAACCCCTCGTCGATGACCGTCAACCAATCGAGCCAGCTCGCCTCGTCGTCGCCGGTCCACAGCGTCGCGTCGCGGTCCCACAGCCTCGCCACCAGGCCGCCGGACTTCCACTCGGCGATGGTGGCCGCGACGTCGTCGGCGATGGCGGCGGGAAGCATCAGTTCGGTGTCCATCACGCGTGTCTCTCCTGCTCGATGAGCTTTTGCGCCTGTGCGACAATGTGTTCAACCGTGAGCCCAAACTCGCGAAAGAGGATAGGCGCCGGCGCCGAGGCACCGAAGTGGTCGAGGGCGACGATCGCGCCCCGATCGCCAGCGAAGCGCTCCCAGCCGAGCGGCGAGGCCGCTTCGACAACCACGCGGGCTGTCTTGGCCGCGGGCAGCACCGCGTCGCGATAGGCCGCCGATTGCTCGCCAAAGAGCCGCCACGACGGCATCGACACGACGCGGGCGCTGATTCCCTGGGTGGCGAGCGTCACCGCCGCGCCGAGGACCAACCCGACCTCGGAGCCGCTGGCGAGCAAGATGACGTCAAACTCGCTGACGTCTGGATTGACCACATACGCACCCCGCTCGAGATGTTCGGCCGCGGCGAAGCGGGTCCGGTCGAGGGTCGGGACGCTCTG
>CAZNZH010000775.1:0-2968 GCA_964577445.1 uncultured Myxococcales bacterium | reverse complement strand
CTTGGAGCGGCTCGGGGTCACTCGCGTAGCAGTGGCCACCGCCTACCAGGATGACGTCAATCGTGCGCTCAAGGCCTACCTGAGCGCCAGCGGCATCGAGGTAGCATCGCTCGCGAGCTTGAACATCGTCTCTATAGACGAGGTGCACGCCGTGCCGGATGGAGAGGTGACCCGCATCGGGCGGCACGCCTACCGCGAGGCGCGGAGCGCAGAGGCGATTGTCATCTCCTGCGGCGGGCTCCCCACCCGCCAGGCGGTCAGGCAACTAGAGGCTGAGACAGGCCGACCGGTAGTCACCTCGGCGCTGGCCGGCCTGTGGGCTACGCTCCTGACAGCAGGGATCGATCCGCGCGTAGAGAACGAAGGGCGACTCCTCGCGCTCGGCCCGAAACAGACAGCGTAGAGGGCGCCCTCACTCAGGAAGGCTGATATGTTCCTCACGGTTCGAGATCTCAAGGTTCGCTTCCCCACCCGAGCGGGGCTAGTCCACGCCGTCGACGGGCTCGATCTATCCCTAGAGCGTGGGAAGGTGCTCGCCATCGTGGGCGAATCGGGCTCCGGCAAGACCGCCGCCAGCCTCGCCATCCTCGGTCTGCACGGCGCCCGGGCGAAGATAACCGGGCAGGTCACCGTCGGCGGGTACGACGTGGTGGGCGCGCCCGAGCACGTATTGCGCAATCTCAGGGGCAACCAGATGGCGATGATCTTTCAGGATCCGCTCACAGCCATGCACCCCTACTACACAGTCGGGGATCAACTGATGGAGACGCTCCGGGCGCACAGGCGCGTCACCACGGCAGCCGCCAGGAAGCGCGCGCTCGAGATGCTCGATCTGGTGGGGATGGCGGACCCGACGCGCTGCTTCGCTAGCTATCCGCATCAGCTCTCGGGCGGCATGCGGCAACGCGCGATGATCGCCCTCGCCCTCATCTGCGAGCCGCAGCTGCTCATAGCGGACGAGCCGACCACCGCGCTCGACGTGACCATCCAAGCGCAGATTCTCGAGCTCCTGAAGACGCTCCAGCGGGAATCCAACGCCGCCATCATCATGATCACGCACGACGTCGGCGTGGTGGCCAACCTCGCTGACGAGGTGGTGGTCATGTACGGCGGCAAGGCCGTGGAGCGCGGTAGCGTCAGAGACGTTTTCTACCGTCCCTCGCACCCGTACACCTGGGGGCTGCTCGGTTCGGCACCGCGCCTTGACCAGCTGCGCGAGCGCTTACTTGACATCCCCGGCTCCCCGCCCTCCCTGGCGAACCCGCCAAGCGGCTGCGCGTTCCACCCACGGTGCGCCTTTACGCACGACGTTGTCGGCGCCTCATGCGCCCGGGACGTTCCTACTATGAATCCGGCGGAGGCGCATCACGCCGCCCGCTGCCACCTCACCCTCGAGCAGCGCAAGGCCATCTGGGAAGCGCGCGTGCTCCCGAGCCTGAGCACCCTCGATTCACGCGAAGCCGTGGAGATCCGGAGCAGTCGAGCATGACGACGGCACCAGACATGATGGCGATCCCCGCGGAGCGAGTCCCCGGTGAGGGCCCTGCGCCGCTGCTGCGCGACATCGACCTGAAGATGCACTTCAGCGTCGGCCAGGGCCTGTTCAAGCGCAAGGCAAAGCCCGTGAAGGCGGTGGATGGCGTGTCGTTCGACGTCTACCCTGGCGAAACCCTGAGCCTGGTGGGGGAGTCCGGCTGCGGCAAGTCGACGACCGGTCGCATGCTGGTTAGGCTCCTCAAGCCCACCGCCGGCGAGGTGCGCTTCGGCGGGAAGGACGTAGCCACCTTCGGGAAGGACGACGCGGCGGTGTTCCGCCGCGAGGTCCAGATGATCTTCCAAGATCCATACTCGTCGTTGAACCCGCGGCACACGGTGGGGCAGATAATCCAGGTCCCGTTCGATATCCACAACGTGAAGCCGCCGCAGGGCGCGCGGCGCGCGGTGCAGGAGCTGATGGAGAGGGTGGGCCTCAACCCAGAGCACTACGACCGCTACCCGCGCGAGTTCTCGGGCGGCCAGAGGCAGCGCATCGGCATAGCGCGCGCGTTGGCCCTCAACCCGCGGCTCCTGATATGCGACGAGCCCGTCTCCGCGCTGGATGTATCCGTCCAGGCACAAGTAGTGAACCTCCTTACGGACCTGCAGCGCGAGCTCGGCCTCTCCATGGTCTTCATCGCTCACGACCTCGCCGTGGTTCGGCACATCTCCGACCGTGTGGGCGTCATGTATCTCGGGAAGATCGTGGAACTCGGGAACGCCGACGACGTGTACAGCAACCCCTTGCACCCGTACACACGCGCACTGCTCTCCGCCGTGCCGATCCCTGACCCGGACCTGAGCCAGGCGCACCAGCGCATCGTGCTCAAGGGCGAGCTGCCGTCGCCCTCGAACCCGCCCTCAGGCTGCGCCTTCCGGACGCGCTGCCCGAAAGCGCAACCGCTATGCGCCCAGAAGACGCCGGAGCCCAGGCGCCTCGCCCCAGGCCACAGCGTGGCATGTCACTTCCCGGGCGACGAGCTGCCGCTGGGCTCAGCAGCTGCCAGCGCCTCCGACCCGCGGGCCAGAACGGTAACATCCGCGCCAACCGCGATGAAGTCGGCGCCCGCCGCCAGGTAGGCTCGCGCCATCTTCGGGTCGAAGGCGTTCACTCCTACGGGCTTGCCGGCGCGCTTGACGGCCTCGAACGTCTTGAGTACGGCCGCCACCACGTCGGGGTGCGACTGGTCCCCGATTAGCCCCATGGAAGCGCCCAGGTCGGCGGGTCCCACGAAAACGCCGTCCACGCCCTCCACCGACGCGATCTCGGCCGCAGCCTCCACGCCGGCGGCATTCTCCACCTGCACCACCACCGAAACGTGCTCCGCGGCGCCGTGCACGTATTCGCTTACGCGGTTCCAGCGCGAGGAGCGCGCCAGCGCCGCGCCCACGCCGCGCACCCCAGCCGGCGGGTAGTGAGCGGCGCGCACGG
>CAZNZH010000774.1:0-2968 GCA_964577445.1 uncultured Myxococcales bacterium | reverse complement strand
GCAGGCCGCCCGCGATGATGACCGGCGCGCCGTAGGCCAGCGAGGCCGCGCCCCAGGTCGCGAGGCAGAGCAGGGCGATGAGGTCGGTGGTGCGCTCGGCGACGACGATGGGCGCGCTGCGGGCGACCGGGACGCCGTGGGACTCGCGGAGGAGGAAGCTCTTGAGGACCTCGCCGACCTTGCCGGGCGTGATGCTCATGACCATCCCCGAGAGGAAACAGAGGACGCTCTCGGTGCGGGCGAGGCGGATGTCGAGGCGGGCGAGGTAGATATCCCACTTCAGCCAGCGGACGGAGTAGCCGACGAGCGAGAGCGCCAGGACCGGGGCCAGCATGCGCAGATCGAAGGTCGCGGCGGCGGCGCCGAGTTTTCGGGCGTCCGACCACACCATCAGGCCGCTGGTGACGGCGAGGCCCGCGAGCAGGCCCACCAGGACGCGGCGACCGAGGGCGTTCACGCCGGCAACGCGCGGAGCAGCGAGGCCATCGTGCGGCCGAGGACCGGGTGGCGGAGGCGCGGGTTGAGCTCGCACAGGGGTTCTAGGACGAAGCGGCGCTCGGCGAGGCGCGGGTGGGGCACGGTGAGCTCGGGGCCATCGAGGACCCTGTGGCCGAAGAGCAGCAGGTCCAGGTCGAGGGTGCGGGGGCCCCAGGGGACGGCGCGGCGGCGGCCGGCGGCGGACTCCAGCGCGCGCAGGACCTCGAGCAGGGCCCGCGGGCTGAGGCGGGTGCGCAGGCGGGCCACGGCGTTCAAGTAGGCGGGCTGCGGCGGGCCGACCGGCGCGGTCTCATGAAAGGACGACACGGCGTCCACCGTGACGCCGGGTGTGGCGCTGAGCCAGACCAGCGCGCGCCGCAGCGTGGCGTCGCGGTCGCCGAGGTTGGCCCCCAGCGCGACGAACGCGCGCGAGGCGCCGGGGGTGTCGTTGTGTGGCATGGGTGGCCGGGCTGTGCTACGAGAACTCCCCCCATCGGAGGCGGAGCAGGCTCGAATGAATGCGTTTTCTACTCGCCCCGCGCGCCGGGGTGGCCGCTCGATCTGGCTGGCTGTGCTGGCCCTGGTTCTCTGTACGTTGACGCAGTGTGTCTGTCAAAGCGCTCGGCGCGACGCGGCGGGCCAAGGCGCTGCGGGCGGTAGCGACCCTGCGAAGGCCGAGGCGGCGCCTGCGAAGGCCGAGGCGAAACCGGCGCCGGCGGCTCCGGCGGCGGCCTCCGTCGTGCTGCCGAAGGTCCTCGACGTCTCGGACCTCGACGACGACGAGAAGAAGGTGCTGGCCGAGGTGCTGCGCGAGCAGTTCGACCCGTGCGGCGCCCCGCTGAGCTTCATGGAGTCCCTGAAGGCCGACACACCCTGCGAGCGGGCGGTCTCCCTCGGTGCCTTCGCGGTGACGCAGGTTCAGAAGGGGCTGTCCAAGCGCCTCATCGCGCGCGAGCTGATGAAGGAGCTGGCCCGCACGACCTCGAAGATGCAGTTCGACCTCGACGGCGTGCCGCACCAGGGCGACCCGGCCTCGGCGCACGTCATCGTCGAGTTCCTGGATTACGAGTGCCCCTTCTGCAAGCAGACCTTCGCGCCCCTGAAGAAGGTCGCCAAGAAGTACGGCGCGGTCGTCTACGTGAAGCAGCTCCCCCTGACCGCCCACCACAAGTACGCCCTGGCGGCGGCCCGGGCGGCCATGGCGGCCCACCGGCAGGGCCTGTTCTGGGAGATGTCGGAGGCGATGTTTGAAAACCAGGCTCGCCTCAGCGACGACGTCATCGCCGAGCTGGCCAAACAGGTGGGCATGGACATGACGCGCTTCGAGGCGGACGTGAATGACCCCGAGATCGACGCGCTCCTCAAGCGGGATGAGATTGAGGCCGACGCGGCCAAGGTGGACGGCACGCCGTCGATCTTCGTCGACGGCTACCTGGTCGAGCACGATCAATTGGAAGACAAGCTGAAGGCGGCGACCTCGAAGCCCTGACGGACGCTGGACGGAGGGCTAGCCCCCCCGGGTCGGCGCGAGCCAAAGCGGAGATTGTTGACTTACAATGTCAACATTAGCTACTGATCGAACCTGGACGGGCTCGCTCCGTACCCGCCATGGTTGGAGAGATCCTTGCCCACACTCGGTGAAAAGACGGCGCTGATCGTCGGGGTCGGCGGGCTGGGGTGCCCCGCCGCGCTGGCGCTGGCCGAGGCGGGTGTGGGCCACCTGCTGCTGGTGGACGACGATCGCGTCGAGCCGTCCAACCTCCAGCGTCAGGTGCTCTTCAGCACGGCTGACGTGGGCCGGCCCAAGGTCGACGCGGGCCGCGAGCGCCTCCTGGCGCGCTTCCCCGACCTCCGCGTGACCACGAGCTGCGAGCGGTTGAACCTCGGAAACCTCGACCGGCTGCTGGCCGGTGTGGACGTCGCGCTCGACGGCACCGACGACCCCGAGTTCGGCTTCTTCCTCAACGACCGCGCGCTGGCGGTCGGCGTGCCGGCGGTCCTCGGCGGCGTCATCCGGTTCGAGGGCCTCGTGCTCGCCGTCGCCCCGGGCCACCGCGGCTGCTGGCGCTGCTTGTTTGAGGAGATCCCGGCCGCCGACGAGGTGGCGAGCTGCGGCACCGCGGGCGTGCTGGGCCCGATGGCGGGCGTGGTCGGGCACCTGCAAGCGGACTGCGCGCTGGCCCTGCTCGCCGACCCGGCCTCCCAAACCGGCGTGGTCACCACCGTCGACGGCCTCCGCGGGCGGGTGCGCCGAATCGTCGTGCCGCCCAACGATCGATGCCCCGCCTGCGGGCGCGACGAGCGCCCGCGTGCTAAAACACCGCACACCTTCACCAGCGTCTGAGTTCGTTCGTCCCCTCCTGCCTCCGTCCCTGTCTCTGTCTCGAAGGAGTGTCCGATGGCCGTGACCATCAAGATCCCGACCTCGCTACGCAAGTTCGCTGGCGGCAACGACGCCGTCGCGGTGGAAGCCGGGGATGTCCGCACCGCG
>CAZNZH010000773.1:0-2968 GCA_964577445.1 uncultured Myxococcales bacterium | reverse complement strand
GCGCGCCCTGGCTGTCAACGCCGCGGCGCCGCGGCGTTGACAGCCAGGGCGCGCGGGCCGTCGAGGCGCTCCGCCGGCCACCCCCGGCCGCCAGCCCTACTGGCAGACGCCGATGACCAGCGTGATGTCGCGCTCGCTCGCCTTGCCGCAGCGCACGGAGACCTTCTTGTCGCCGCGCTCGTCGACCGTCACCTCGATGTCGTGGCACTTGTAGAGCAGCCCCGAGATCGTCGCGAGGAAGTCGGTGTAGCTCTGCCCGCCGTCGAGGAAGAGTCGAACGATCCCCTCGTTGTCGTCCGCCCACTGTTGGATCTTGTCGGTCTCCGTCGCCGCGACGTCGAGGCTCGGCTCCGCCGACGCGCTCAGCGCCCGCGTCGTCTCGTCGCGCACCAGCTTCGCCGCCTTCGCGCGACCGCCGCGGATGACCAGGTAGCTGCCCGGCTCCTTGCGGCCGATGGGGGGCTTGCCAGCGACGCCGAAGTAGTTGCACGAGACGCTCTCGGCCCCGGCGAACTGATACGAGGTCGTCGTCCCCTCATCGTCGGCCGGCAGACGGACGACCAGCCCGGCGCGCCGCAGGCTCTCGTCGGCGCGCCGGCGACCGACCATGCCGAACTGCCGCACCACGTCGCGCGGCAACGCCGCCACGACCTGCAGCACCTTGGACAGCGCCAGCGACCCCGGCGCCTCAAGCAGCACCCGCTCGTAGTCGATCTGGTTACCCGGCGTGCCCTTGAGCTCCTCGATCTTGGCGGTCAGCGCCGCGCCGAGATCGCCGGGCACCGACCCGCCGAAGGTCGGCGCCACCTGGGTGTCGAGCACCGACACGCCCGTCTTCTCGCTCAGGGTGACGACCAGCCCGCCCGTCGCCCCGCTGTCGGAGAAGGTCTCCGGGAGCACCGGGTCCTCGCTCAGATCCGGGCTGGCCTCCATCGCCGCGGCCAGACTCTTCTCGTAGCGCGCCGCGACCTCATCGAAGACCTTGACGTCGTACTCGGCCGCGAACGCCTTGGTGCGGGCGTCCAGCCACTCGATGTAAGGCTTGTTGATGGCCGCCGGCCGCAGCTCGTGGGGCACGCCCTTGCAGCGCTCCTGCACGGACGAGGCCCGGCACAGGCGGGTGACGTAGTCGCTGAAGTTCTCGTTGCCGTGGCTGGGCGTCTCGAACGCCAACTGCCAGTACGCGAAGGCCGTCGTCAACTGCACGTCGGGCGGGAGGCTCTGAAGCTGGTAGAAGCGTGCGGCGTGCACGAAGATCATGTCGAACGCGGCCTCGGCCTGAAAGGGGCGGGGCACGAACTCGGTGTCGCCAGCGGCCTTGGCGGCCTCCGCCTCTTTCTTCGCGTCGGCGAGGTAGCCCGCGAGGAACTTCACGTAGCGCTCAAGGCTGCCGTCGCCCTTCCAGAACGCCGCCGACTCCCGCGCGAAGCCGGAGCCGAAGACCGCCGCGGGCTGGGTGGGCGTGCCCTTGAAGTCGTCGGCCATCTTGGCCAGGGCGTTCTCATCGTCGCGCTCGGTGATCTTGGCGCGCCACAGGACCATCGGGTGCTTCTGCCCCTCGACCGGCGCGTCGATCGCCGGCAGCGCCTCCTCGAGCATCTTCGTGCGCTCGGTCTCGAGCGCCGTGAGCGCCTCGGCGGCGGCCTTGTAGCGAGCGGCACGCTTGGCGTCGAGCTGCGCCTGGAGCCCCGTGTCGCAAGCCGTCAGCGCCGGCACGGAGGCCAGCGCGAGGAGCGCCATCAACGCGACGAGCAGGGTCGACTGGGTGCGGGAGCCGCGACGCATCATGCTCGATGCCTCCAAAACTGAGGGGATGGCCCGTATTCCGGGCGCGCAGACGCGGCAGTATCGGGAGGGGCCTCGGCGATTGTCAAGGCGCTTCCTTACAACCTGAACCCACCGGCGGCTCCGGCATTCGCCCGCCGATGCGGGCCCATCGGCGTCGTCATCGCCGGCCGCCCGCGCTCGAGCCGGCCTCGCCAGCCCTCCGTGAAATTATCTAATGATTTCCATAATATATAACCATGCCAGCGCGCTCGGTACGCGGCCCTGGCGATGGGCGCAGGTTACAAGGAAGCCTTGTGGAATGCAGGCTTCCCCGCTTCAATGGGCCTGCGCGAACGTCAACTCACGCGTGCGCCGCGAGGGCGCTATCTAGGGTGGCCCGTGGCGAAGCAGCCTCAAGAAAAGCTCTGCCTGGAGTGCGAGCGCGTCTTTCAGTCGGAGAAGATGCGCTGCCCGTACGATGGCACCAAGCTGGTCCGCTTCGGCTCGGGGCTGCCGGCCGGTTCGGTCATCGACAACCGGTACACCATCGAGCGGATGGTCGGCGCCGGCGGCATGGGGTCGGTGTACCTGGCCCGCCAGCACGCGATGGATCGCCCTGTCGCCTTGAAGATACTGCACCCGCGGCTCGGCGAGGACCGGTCGGCCGCGCAGCGCTTCAACGTCGAGGTCCGCGCGACCGCCCGCCTGCGCTCGCCGCACACGATCACGGTCCACGACTTCGGGCAGACCGAGCGCGGCAGCCTCTACCTGGCGATGGAGTACCTGGAGGGACGACCCTCGCGTCGCTCCTGGACCACTCGGGCGCGCTGGAGCCGGACCGCGCGGTCGGCGTCGCGCTGCAGATCTGCCAGAGCCTGGCCGAGGCGCACGACAAGAGCATCATCCACCGCGACCTGAAGCCGGAGAACATCTACCTCGTCGAGCGCGACGGCGTGGAGGACTTCGTCAAGGTGCTGGACTTCGGCATCGCCAAGGTCCTGGGGCCCGACGGGGGCGGCAAGCTCACCAAGTCCGGCGTCGTCTACGGGACTCCGCTCTACATGAGCCCCGAGCAGGCGGCGGGCAAGGAGGTGGACGGCCGCTCGGACCTCTACGCGCTGGGGTGCCTGCTTTACGAGATGCTCGCCGGCCGCCCGCCCTTTGACGGCGTCACCTCGGTCGAGGTGCTGTACCGGCAGGT
>CAZNZH010000772.1:0-2983 GCA_964577445.1 uncultured Myxococcales bacterium | reverse complement strand
GGCCGCCCCCGACCGCTGCGAGATACCGGTGGGTATCCCTCGGGGCGGGGGCGGCCGACGCGACCGTTGGGGTGGTCGAGACGCCCGACGGCTATGTTGGCTGCCCCAGTCACTCGTCGTCGCTCGGCTCGCCCGCCGTGACGCGGTACGACTTGAACTTGAACGTGTAGACGAAATCGCCCTCCCAGCGCAGGAGGTCGGTTATCTCCTGGTGGTAGACGATCGCCGCGTACTTGCCCTTGGCGTCCCAGGCCACCTGCTTCACGAAGGTCTTGGCGGGCTCCTTTTTCTTGGTCGTCATCAGCGGGACCCGCTCGTACTCGACGATGTGATCGCCCTTCATCATATAGATAACGAGGTCTTTGCCCTTCTGCGCCGTGAGCAGCGTGATGGGCTTTCGCGGGTTGTCGGCCCCGTCGACCCAGGCGTCGCTGCCGTCGTGCGCCTTGTTCACCCGGGCCAGGGCGCGCTTCTCCGCGTCCTCCTGGAAGGGGTAGGTCTTCACGAGCTCCCCCCTCTTCGTGTCGCGGACCTGAAAGCTCAAGCCGGTGTTCTCGTCGGCGACGCGCAGGAAGACCTGCCTTCCATCGGCGGAAAATCCCGAGATCGCGATCCCCTGCTGGCTCGGCGGCATCTGAGGGAGCGCGTCGCCCTCGGCGGCGGAGGCGGCGCTGCCGAGGGCCAGGGTCAAGGCCGCGGCGAGGGCGACGGTGAGGGCGGCGGTACGCATGAGCGGCTCTCTCGTGGATAGGAAGGGGCGCGGCGAGGTCGGAGGGACGAGCGGCGCTCGCCACCATTCGGACCACGGTCGTTCAGGTTGGCATTGTGTCCCATGACCAGGGCGGTGTCATGACGCGGTGGCCGAGCGCGTGGTCCACCACCAGGCGGCGGCGACCAAGAGGCCCGCGCCCAAAATCCACGGCCACAGGGGACCGCCGGCGGGCGCCGACGCGGGCACCGTGGTCGAAGCCGCACCAGACGCCGCAGCGGGCGGCCCACCCTCGCCCGTCAACGCGCGCAGCTTGGACTGCGCGATCCCTTCCGGGACCGGGCCGAGCTCGCGGATCGACGCCGCGATGTACGCTCGCCACGCCGCGATCGCGGCCTTGGTGTCTCCCTGCGCCTCGGCCAGCTCGGCGGACGCCGCCACGTTGGCCAAATCGACCTCCGCGTCGCTCCAGGCGGCCTTCTCCGCGGCCGCGGCGTCCTCGAGGCGCCCGGCGTGCACCCACATCAAGGCCTCGAGGGCTCGCGTCCCCGGGGCCTCACCGCCGTTGAGCTCGCGCACACGCGCGAAGCGCTGCGACGCGCACACCGCGTCGTTGGAGAGCCAGCACGCGATCGCTCCGAACGCGACCCGACCCGCGTCACCCGGGTAGCGCGCGGCCTGACCGGACCAATCCTCGAGCACCTCGGCGGTGGCCACGCCCCGCACCGCGATCGAGGCCAAGGTGGTCAGCACGGGCTCGGCGGCGCCGCTTCGCCCGACGGCGACCCTCGCCGGAAGCAGCGACTCCTCCGCGCGACCGGCCGCGAGCAGCGCCCGCGCCAGGGCCGCCCGGGCGAGTATGACCACGGGCCGCTCGGCCACCGCCTGCTCACCGATGCTCACGGCGCCGGCCGCGTCACCGCGATGACGCGCCACGTCGACGCCGGCCGCCCAGCCGGCGTCGCATGTGCGATCCAGTGACACGACGGCCGCGGCGACCACCGCGGCCTCAGCCAAAGCGCCCACCCGGTCCAGCTCCTCCGCCACCCGCGCGACGTCGCAGACCACGGCGGGGCGGCGCAGCAAATCGCGTGTCATCTCCTCGGCTTTTGTGCCGTGGCCGCCCAGCGCCGTCGCCATGGCCAGCGCCACCCGGAGCCGGTCCCGCCCGTGGGCGTCGAGGGTGCTGGCCCCGGTGGTGATCGCCTGGGTCGCCAGCTCCGCCGCGCGGTCGCCCAGCTCCGCCGCGCGGTCGAGGGCGGCAGCCCTGTGGAGGATGCGCGCCCCCTCCAATAACAGCGGGAGCGGATCCGTCGCGCCGCGCAGCGCCTCGTCCACGGCCGCCGTCGCCCCCGCTGTGTCGCCCAGCCACGCCAGCCGCCGCGCGTCGCGCATCGCCAGCGTCGCCGCCTCCCGCGCCAGGTCACGTTCCGCGTGACCCGGCGCGCGTCGAAACCAACTCCACGCCATCTCGCGGCCTTCCAGCAACTGCTGGACCCGCGCGAGGGCCGGCTTCAGCGCCTCATCGGAGAGCGTCGAGCTCACCACCACCAGCGCCAGTCGCTTGCCTACCCAGGCGGCGCCCTCCCCCGCCACCGCGGGCGCGACCACATCGACCCGCAGCTCCCCCGCCTCGCCGCGATAGGTCGCGCTGATGCGATTGCCCAGCGCGACGTCGACCAGCTCCAAGCCGCCGGGGAGCCCGGACTCGCCGGGCTCCACCAGGGCCCGCGCCGAGTCGCGCCACTGCTCGGGGACCACGTAGCTGTCGGGGTCGCTGTGAATCGCCGCGGCGGACGGGGGTAGCGGCGCGTTCGGGTCGACCGGCGCGCTCACGGGCGGCGGTGGCGCGGGCCCTCGCGGTGGGATGGGCATCGGGCGCGCCGCGTGGGCCGCCGGAGCGAACGCAAAAAAACCAACAGCCAGCAGGCGAAGCGGGTGGTGCATTGACATGGACTTGAGCCTGAGGGGTCGGTTCAAAACAGACAGGTCATCTTCGCGGCGGAGCCATCCCCACGAACCCGTCCTCGAAACCTCGGAGGATCAAGATACACCTTCGGGTTTCGCGAACGGGCTCATGGGGCGCCTCCTTGCGCCGATGCCGAGCCCATTCTGAACCAACTCCCGGTCGGATGACACGCCTTGCGCCACTACGCCGGCGGGAGGCTGCGCAACGGCCCACGCCGGGGCCATATTCCGCGCATCGCCACCAGCACAGCGGGGCGCGGGCCCGCGGATCGCGGCGGTCGCCCGCCTGCAGCGCTGGCGCGAGGC
>CAZNZH010000771.1:0-2983 GCA_964577445.1 uncultured Myxococcales bacterium | reverse complement strand
GGGCCGGCGACCAGCGCGTGACGCCGATGAGCTGGCGGGCGAGCGGCAGGTCGCGCGGTCAGGGGGGGCTTGAAGTCGGGGAGCCGGCTCGGTCACGCCGGCGAGGCACCGGTCCCAGGGACTTGCCAAGATACTAGCCTCGTGGGTGCCTCGGAGGCTCCGGTCGGGGCGCTTGACCGCTGGCTTGTGGGCCTCGGAGGGGCTTGGCGGGGCAGTCGACTGGTCGTCGGAGGGCCTCGGAGGGGGTTGGTGGGGCAGTCGACTGGTCCGGCTTGGGCGTGGGAGGGGCTTTGGGGGGCGGGCCGGTCGAGGCGGCGGTGGGTGGGTGGGTGCGCTCGTCGACCGGGTTGGGGGCCGGCGTGGTCGGGGTGTCCGCGGCATGCTTGGCTTGTAGTCAGCGGCAGCCCTTGGCGTGATGACCACGGCAAGGCAGGTCGATGTCCGTCGGAGCGCGCATTCGACATGCCTCCCGCGCACGACGACCAGCATCGGTCCCTCGGCATTGCCAAGTGTATATTCTAGCGGTATACATTCTGGGTGGATTTCAACGAATATTTCGATGGCTTCACGGGGTTCCAGTGGGACACTGGGAACGCGACCAAGAACTGGGAGCGGCATCGTGTCTCACGCGCGGAGGCTGAGCAGGTCTTCTTCAATCAGCCGTTGGTCGTCGCGGGCGACCACGAGCGGGAGCATTCGATCGATGAGGCGCGGTGGTTTGCCCTCGGGCAGACCGATCAGAAGCGATTGCTCTTCGTTGTCTTCACAGCTCGGGGCGACTTGATTCGTGTGATTTCCGCCCGGGATATGACCAAGCGCGAGCGCGGGGAGTACAGGGCCCATGGGTAAGAAGTTCAAAGACGAGGAGGCGGAGCGGGAGTACTGGGCGACTCACGACAGCGCCGACGAGGTGGATTGGGCGGCGGCGCGGGCGGTTCGGCTGCCGAACCTGCGGCCGTCGACGCGGAGCATCTCGTTGCGGTTGCCGCTGGGGATGCTGGAGGACCTGAAGATCCTGGCGCACAAGCGGGACGTGCCGTACCAGTCGCTCATCAAGGTGTTTCTGGCGGAGCGGCTGGACAAAGAGCACGGCGGTCGCTGAGCGCAGCGCGTGGGCGCTGGATCGGGGCGGGGGGCTGGCCTATGGTCTGCGGCGATGGCGATTCAGGTGCCGGTTCTGCGGTTGGGGGGCGACTACGCGAGCTTGGACTCGCGGGAGGTCGCTTCGCTGCGGGCGGGTGGGGTGCTGGCGCGGGTTGGGTTGGCGAACGCTGGGCTGGTGCGGCGGGATGCGCGGCGGGCGGCTGAGGCGGCGGCGGCGTTGCGGGCGGTGCCGACGCGGGAGCGGGTCGCGATCTGTGAGGCGGCGGCTGGTTTTTTTATGGGTGCGGCGCTGCCCATGGGGGAGGGCGGCGAGGCCGTCGGGTTCGATGAGTACCTCGCGCTGGTGTCGGCGACGACCGGGCTGCCGCTCGCACTCTGCCGCGAGCACGCTGGCAAGCTCGAGCGGGCGCTGTCGGGGATGGGGCGCATCGTCGGCGGGCTGACGCGGGGGTTGGCGCCGGAGCTGCTCGACGCGATGGCCGGCGACGAGCGCGGCGTGCCGGTGAGCTTTCACCCGAGCACCGACACGCTGGCCGTGCTCTTGCCCAGCAACGCGCCGGGGGCAACGCGCTGTGGTTGCCGGCCCTGGCGCTCGGGGTCCCGGTGGCGCTGAAGCCGGGGCACGGCGACCCGTTCACGCCGCTGCGGCTCATCAGGGCGCTGATGGCGGCTGGGCTGCCGGCCGCCGCCATGTCCTACTACCCCGGCGACCACGAGGCCGGGCAGGCGCTGCTGGCGTCGCACAACCGCGCGATGGTCTTCGGGGACGCGGCCACGGTGGGCGCGCTGGCGACTCGGCCCGGCATCCAGGCGCACGGCCCGGGCTACTCGAAGATCCTGCTCGGCGACGACCGAGCCGCCTCGTGGCCCGAGCTCCTCGATCTCTTCGAGACCTCCGTCGTCTCTGGCGCCGGCCGTAGCTGCATCAACGCCTCGACCATCGTCGTGCCGTCGGGCGCCGACGCCCTCGCAGACGCCCTCGCCGCCCGCCTCGCCGCCATCGCCCCCCGCCCCCTCGACGACCCCGCCGCCCGCCTCGCGGGCTTCGCCGACGGGCGGCTGCCCGAGGCCATCGACCGCGCCATCGACGCCGCCCTTCACACCCCCGGCGCCACCGACGTCACCGCGCGCCACCGCCCAGGCCCGCGCCTGGTGACCGCCCACGGCCAACACTTCCTGCTCCCGACCGTCGTCCGCTGTCACGACCCCGAGCACGCGTTGGCGCGCAAGGAGTACCTCTTCCCCTTCGTCGCCGTCGTCCAGCTCCCCACCGCCTTAGCCCCCGCCTGGCTCGGCCCTACGCTCTCCCTCACGCTCCTCACCGACGACCCCGCGCTCCGCGCCGCCATCCTCCGCCGCCCCGACGTCGACCGCATCAACCTCGGCGCCGTCCCCACCTCCCACGTCGACTACGGCCAGCCCCACCAAGGCAACCTCTTCGAGCTGCTCTGGCGCCGCCGCGCGCTCCAGCGCGTGCCAGCCCCGTGAGGCTCCCCACCCCGCCCGAAGACCCAGGCGCCGTCTGGCCACCCTTCGAGTTCGCCGGCCCGCCCCCCATCGTCTTCGGCCCTAAAGCCCTCGCCCGCCTCGGCCCCCTCGCCGCCGCCATCGCCGGCCCCCGCGTCTTCCTCGTCAGCGACCCCGGCCTCGCCGCCCCCGGGCACACCCGCCGCGCCACCGCCGCGCTGCGCGCCGCCGGCCTCCACGTCACCCCCTTCGACGCCGTCGTCGAAAACCCCACCGCCACCGACGTCGCCGCCTGCGCCGCCGCCCTCACCGCCGCCGCCCCCGATCTCATCGTCGCCCTCGGCGGCGGCAGCGCCATCGACACCGCCAAAGCCGCCGCCCTCACCGCCGCCACCGGCCGCCCCCTCGCCGC
>CAZNZH010000770.1:0-2988 GCA_964577445.1 uncultured Myxococcales bacterium | reverse complement strand
CGACGAGCCCGAACGCCCCCCAGCCGCTTTCACCCACGATCTCAAGCACTTACGCGCTATCCGCTCAAAATCGTAATATTTTCGGTCTTTTAGCCGGGCCCCGGGAGGGGATCGCGACAGGGGATCGCGACCTCAAGGAATATCAGGTCCTCGCCGCTCACTCCGCAAGTCGCCGAAATGTCTCGTCTTGCTCATCCATGATCTGCTCGGCGACTGCCATCAGCCGCTCTTCGCGCGTCTGGCGCTGGGGCCGGATGATCAGCCCGTCGCCGTCGGTGGTGATCTCGAGCGGCGTCTCGCGGTCGATCTTGAGAAGGTCCAGGATCGGCTTGTCGATGATGATGCCGAGGCTGTTGCCGATGGCGCTGAGGGTCTTGGTCACGGTCGCACCTCCGTCATAACGACGTTATGACCTTCGTATAACGTCGGTCGTGGTTCGTGGCGAGGGCCGGGTCGTTTCTCGGTACTCAACGCCAGTCTCGCGCGGTGCCTAGACCCAGCTTCTTCATCCGACTCTGCAGCGTCGAGCCGGGGAGGCCTAGGATTTCTGCGGCGCCGCCGGGGCCGTAGAGTTTGCCCGCGGTTTGCTGGAGGGTCTTAGCTATGTGGGCTCTCTCGACTTGCTCGAGGGTTTGCGGGACCTCGGGGGGGAGGGCTTTGGGCGCTGGCGCTTGCTGCGGCGGCTCGGGCTCGTTGAAGGTCAGCGTCGCGCCGTCCGTGCTCAGGATTGTCGCTCGCTCTAGTGCGTTGAGCAGCTCGCGGACGTTGCCTCGCCACGTTCTCGTGGCGAGGTGCCGCAGGTTCTCGCTGCTCAGCTCCCACGGCCCGCGGCCGGTTCGCCGCGTGATGGCGTCCAACGCCCGCCGCGCCAGCACCGGCAGGTCCTCCATCCGCGCTCGCAGGGGCGGGACGTGGATGGGGAAGACTGCCAGGCGGTAGTAGAGGTCCTCGCGGAACTCTCGGCGGGAGCACGCCTCTTTGAGGTCCACGTTCGTCGCGGCGATGACTCGGACGTCGACTCGTACGGTTCGGTCGCTGCCGACTGGCTCGAAGCAGCCGTCCTGCAACACCCGCAGCAGCTTCGACTGGAGGTCCAGCGGCAGCTCGCCGACCTCGTCGAGGAACAGAGTGCCGCCGTTCGCGGCCTGAAAGCGGCCGATTCGCGTGCCGGACGCGCCGGTGAAGGCGCCTTTGACGTGGCCGAAGAGCTCGCTCTCGATGATGCCGGCTGGCAGCGACGCGCAGTTGATGCTCACCAACGGCTTGGCCGCGCGGTGACTCCAGCCGTGGATGGCGTTGGCCAACACCTCCTTGCCCACGCCGGTCTCGCCGGTCAGCAGCACTGGCGCGTCCGTCGGCGCGACTTGCTTCGCCAGGTGCGCGATGTGGCCCATCGCGGGGCTCTCCGCTGCTTCGATGAGCTCGCAGGCGTCGTGTTGGCCGCCGACTCGCTCTCGCAGTAGCCGGTTTTGCTCCTCGAGTTGGTCTCGCAGGCGCGTCAGGCGCAGGGACTGCTCGCCGTAGCAGATGACCAGCGCCAGCAGCCTGCCGAAGATGTCGGCGAGGTGCACCACGGCGTCGGGGTACGCGCCGCACACCTGGCGGTCCATGGTAATGATACCGACCGGCGCGCCGTCGGCCCTTAGCGGGACCACCATGCAGGAGTGGCCGTGCGGCAGGTCGAGGACGCCGTCGAAGGGGTCGCCGTCGCCGTGGGCGTGGTCTTCGTCGACGAAGGCTCTCGCGGTGCCTTCGGCGAGGAGGCGCCGAATCGACGGGAAGTCGTCGAGGCGCAGGCGGTGCGAGCGCACGTCTTGGCCGCTTAGCGGGCCGGTGGCCACGCGGACGACCAGCTCGTCGTCGGCTAGCTCCATCACGGTGGCCAGGTCGAAGGGGATCATCGCTCCCAGGGCGTTTAGGGACTCGGTGAGCAGCTCGTCGACGGCCTCGACCGACGTGCCTAATCGCGCGACGGCGCCCAGGTTTTTGGTCAGGTCGAGGACGGGCGATTGGGCGATGGCGACGGTCATGGGGGCTCCTGGGTGGCGGGTCACGATATAGCGTGAAATCGGTTGACGATCACGGTATTTCGCGATAGTGCATCGCGAAATACCGTGGCTGGCGCGGGTGGTGGGCTCGGCGGGCGGACGTGCCTAGTGATTTCAGGATCTTGTGCTGCGCTCGCCAGTCGGCACGGAATTTGCTTTACTTCAAGAAGCGCCAGCCCGAGATCGGCGGCGTATGAACACTCATTCATTTGTTCCAGGAGGACACCATGGCTGACCTGAAGGGCTCGAAGACCCACGACAATCTCAAGGAAGCGTTCGCTGGCGAGTCGCAGGCGAACCGGCGCTACCTGTATTTCGCGAAGATCGCCGACGTCGAGGGCTACCCCGAGATCGCGTCGAACTTCCGCGACACCGCTGAGGGCGAGACGGGGCACGCACACGGGCACCTCGACTACATCAAGCGCGTGGGCGACCCGGCGACCGGGCTGCCCATCGGCGACTCGGAGACCAACCTGAAGGCCGCCATCGCGGGCGAGACCTACGAGTACACCGACATGTACCCGGGTATGGCGAAGACCGCGCGGGCCGAGGGTTTCGGCGAGATCGCGGACTGGTTCGAGACGCTGGCGAAGGCTGAGAAGAGCCACGCTGGGCGCTTTCAGAAGATGCTCGAGACGCTTGGCTAGCTGCCGGCTTCGGCGGGATGGCGGGGTGGCGTCGATCGCGGCGCCGCTCCGCTCTCGCCACGCCCTCGCGCGACGCGGCGATCTGCGTGTTGCCGCCTGACCTTTTCCTCTCTCCGCGCACGGTGAGCACATGAGCGATTCGCCCATTTCGTATGCGCCGACCGACGGGCTGACCTACGACCCGAAGGACCCGCGCTACTTCGACAAGGCCGCGCTGGATAAAGAGATCACGCGCGTCTTCGAGGTCTGCCACGGCTGCCGCATGTGCTTCAAGTACTGCGACAGCTTCCCGA
>CAZNZH010000769.1:0-3003 GCA_964577445.1 uncultured Myxococcales bacterium | reverse complement strand
CTGCGGAATCCGCCGCCGGTCATCCACATGCAAGCCAGCGAGCACCTCCGAGAGCGCGACCACGCAATCCGCGGCCATCTCCAGCCACAAAACGATGTTCTTTCGCCACGCTTCCTCCGCGGCGGCGTCCTGGGTCCGCCCGTCGGGTGGGGTCGGCCGGTCGGGTAGGGGCTTGCCGGTCTCGTGAGGCTCGTTGGTCATGTAGTCGCGGGCCAAGCCGACCGCCCGCACCAGCATCTTCAAGCTGAAGTCGCGTTCGTCGCCCCGATGAAGCCGCTCGTCACGGGCGGCCGTCCCTACAGGCGCGACGGATTCCTCGCTCGTCGTGTCGCCCCCGTCCGAGGTCGCCTCGGGGTCGCCCCCTGGTCGGCTCTTCAACACCGTGTCGAGCGCGACGTCGACTTTGTCGCCGACCGCGGAGACGAGCCGGGCATACTCAAGCTCCTCGGGTCGCAGCTTGGCTCCGCCTTCGTTCAGCCGCCGGAAGTTCTCAATCACTTCGCGCTGTTCCCAGCCGTCCTCGCTATGGAGGATGGCCACCGAGAAGCGATGCTCAAGCATGGCATTGAGCCGCCCGCCAACGTCCTCCAGGGTTTGGCGTGCCTCCGGGGCGAACTCATCGCACCATGTCTGCCCGGTGAAGCTCTTGGCCTTCTGTCGCCGCTTGCCTGGTTCGGCGCCCTCCTCCCATGAATAGTCAAAGCTCGCGGCGTGGTCGGGGGCGAGGGCTTCCCTGAGCATCAAGCCGAGCGGAAGCCAATCACATGGGGTTTTTCGGCCCGGCTTCTTCCCGTCGCGTCCCGTCCCAAAGTCGTGGCGCTTGAAGCGCAGCCCGCGTCCAGGCTCAACACGCACGCACCATATCGCGCCCTGCGCCGGACGGGCCCCCTCGCCACCGCCACCCTCAGCCGATGCGTCGAGGAGGGTGCGAAGACGCTGCTGCCCGTCGACGATGAGCGGCGCCGTTCCGGCCGGCTCGCCGCCGAGACGCACAGCGCCTTTTCCCGCGTCTTTCCTCGGTTGCCAGATCAGCAGGGAACCAACGAAGTAGCCCGACGCCAGCGACTCAAGAAACCTTGCCTTCATGGCGTCATCCCACACCGCACCGCGCTGGAAGCCTGGGATGGCGAGGCCCGGCTTCTCGTTGCACATCTTGATGCACTGTCGCAGTGACCAATTCTCGAACCGCACGCTGCGCGACTTGTCCGTCATGTCACCTTCCGAGCGCGATGCCGAGCTTCGACGCAGCTTGGGTGTGAGGTTTTGGAGGCCCGGGGTACCTGTCCCGGGGCCTTGCTAAGAGTCGGTAACTATTTAGAGTTTGCGACTTCGGGTGCCCGGCCCCGGGGCCTCGCACAGAGCGTCAGTCGGAGTCCGGCGGCTCGGTGGTTGGCGGGCGGCCCCACAGCCACGCCAGTGCGAGTGGGACTGCGTCGAAGGGGGGCGCGCATGCGCTGTCGTCGCCGCCGTAGCTGCCGGCGAGGCGCCAGCCCGCGCCGTCCAGGGCGTAGACCTCCAGCGTCTCGGCGAGGGGATCGACCAACCACACATGGCCGACGCGGGCGCGGGCGTAAAACGGCAGTTTTAACACGCGGTCACGCCGCTGGGTTGCTGGTGACAGGACCTCGCAGATCCAGTCCGGCGCCGTGTGGTATTGGGCGGTCTCGACGCGCGCGGGCATCCGCTCGATCCGCCAGCCGGCGAGGTCGGGGACCACGGGGTTGTAGAGCGGGTCGACGCCCAGGTTGAGCTCAGGTTCGAAGAGGATGCACCAGCCGCCCGGGCCGCCGAGGCCGCGGCCGAAGGGGCCTCCTAACGCGATGCCGAGATTCGACGCAGCTTGGGTGTGAGGCCCCGCGGGCCGCGGGCTGACGACGAGCTCACCGGCGAGTATCTCGCCGACGAGGTTCGGGGCCAACGCCTCGATGTCGGCGTAGGTAGGGGGGCGGCTCGGTTCGATGGCGTGACTCATGGCCACAGCATAGCGATCCGATCGCGGGCGGTCCACGCGCGAGGCTTCCGTGCGCGGCGCGGGGGTGCGATATAGGACGGGGTGAGCGTTTCCGGAGGGGGACACTGTGTTGCGAGGGCGGGCGTCGCTGCTGTTTTTCGTTGTTGCTGCCTGGGTTTTTGGGGCTTGCGGCGACGCCGCCGTGGGCGGGGGGGCGGACGGCTTCGACTTGGGGCCGCCCGAGATCTGGAGCCCTGGGGATGTCGATCCGACTGGTGGGGGCGGCAGCGGGTACGGCTATGGGTATGGCGGCGGCGGGCCGGATGCGGTCGTTGACGACGCCGGCGTTGAGGTCGAGGTCGTGGAGCCGCCGGCTCCTTGCGACGAGGTGACGTTTCACTACGCGGACGCCTCGGCGGGTAGCGTCTGGGTGACCGGTTCTTGGGTGGACTGGGCGGCGACTCCGGCGGCTGGGGCGCTGGAGCTGGTCGAGGGCGAGGACGGGGTTTGGTCGCTGACGGTGGCTGGGTTTGAGCACGGTCAGGTGCACTACCAGTTCATCGTCGACGGCGGCGCTTGGGTCGCGGACCCGGACAACGGGGACCGGATCACCGACTATCTGGGCGGGTTTCGCAGCGTGCTGGACGTGTGCACGGCGACGCCGGCGCCTGCTTGTGGGGTGGTGAACTTTGCCTATGTGAACACCGCGGCGACGCGGGTGCGGTTGGCGGGCGAGTTCACTGGGTGGGAAAACGGCGCTGTCGAGATGGTGCAGGTCGGCGGGGTGTGGCGGGCCGGGGTGCAGCTTGAGGTCGGGACCTATCAGTACAAGCTGATCGTCGGCGACTCGAACTGGATTGTGGACCCGAACAACCCCTACCAGGTCGACGACGGGTTTGGCGGGTTCAACAGCCTGCTGGACGTTGGATGTGAGGGCTCGTCGGGGATCTGCGGGGACGTGGAGGCCTTCGAGTGGCGTGATACCGTCTTGTATTTTGCGATGGTGGACCGGTGTTACGACTCCGATGGCGAGTCGAGCACGGTGCCGGGGG
>CAZNZH010000768.1:0-3006 GCA_964577445.1 uncultured Myxococcales bacterium | reverse complement strand
CTCTTGGGGGGCCTCGAGCTGACCTATGGGGTGAGGGCTGGGGATCGCGGGCTGGTGGCGCGCGCGCAGGATCGCCTCGACCGGACCGCGGAGCCGCTGGCCGTGGGGCTGTCGGCGCTCCGGGCGTATGACCGGCTGACCGCGGCCAGGGTCGGCGCGTGGTCGCGCGACACGCGTGGGCGGGCGGGCCCCGCCGCGGAGGACGGCGAGGCGCTGGACGCGCTGTTGCCGCTGGTGGATCGGCTGGACCCGACGGTGCCGGCCGAGCGGGCCGCGGCGCGCGGGGCGGCGCTGTCGGCGGCGGCGATCTATGCGTGGCGGGGCGAGCGGGAGCAGGCGATCGCGGCGCTGGCGGTCGCGCGGCGGATCGGCCCGACGGACGCGCTGGGCTGGGTCGCGGCGGGGCAGGCGGCGGTCATCGGTGGGGACTCCGCGGGCGCGCTGACCGCTTTTGATGAGGCGCTGGCTGCGTTGCCGGCGGCCAAGCTCGCGTTCGTGGCTCGGAAGTGGGCGGCGCTGGCCGCCAACCGGCTGGGGGACGGCGAGGCGCTCCGCGAACATTTTCGGCAGATGCTGGCCCTGTGGGACGCGGCGGGGGCCCCCGACGTGCGCTCCGGCGACCGCCCGTACGCGCTGGTGAGTGGCGACGCGGGCGTCGCCGTGCGGTTGGAGCCGGGGGCGCCGCTCCGAGTCGCGGTGGAGCTGTCGCCGATCGTCGTGCTGCTGCCTGACTTTCCGCACGACCGAGCCGAGATCCGGAGCGTGGTCGGGGCCGCCAAGGGAGAGGCCAAGCAGCGAGCGACGCCTTGACCGCGGGCGCGGCCACTGCAAGATGGTGCGAATCGACGGGGAGGCCTGGGGTGAGGAATTCTTCGATGGGGACCGCCGTGGCGGCCTGGACGTTGGTCGCGTTCGCGCTGGGGGCCATGGCGGCGTGTGGCGGGTCGCGTGGGGCTGCCAGCCCGGCGGCCAGCACCTCGGGCACCCCGACGGCGAAGGTCGCGGCGCCCATTGCAGCCGCGCCGGTCTCCGCGTTCAGCGAGGCCGACCGCGCGGCGGCCGCCGAGCCGGAAGAAGAGCTGCCGGAGGCGCCCACCACGCCCCCGCGGACCTTGCCCGACGGGGTCTTCGTGGGGGCGGCGCGGGACATCGACGGCAGCCTCATCGAGATCGTCGTGCGGGGCGGCGACGTGACGGAGGCGCGCTACGTGGGCCCGACTGCGGACGAGAAGTCGATCGTGTTGACCAGCAACGGCAACGCGGACGCGGACGCCTTCGCGCTCACCGGGCGAAACGACCGCGACTACGTGCAGATCCGGGGCAGCTTCGTCGACGCCGAGCGGGTGATGGGCACCTACACCGGAGGCTTGGCGCGCAAGGTGGTCGAGGGGCAATGGTACGCGGTGCGACGCTGACCGTTCGGCCTGCCGACTACGAAGACGGCGTGCCGCTGGGCTGGCTGATTCTCGACGGGCTGGACGACGCGCCTTCGGGGGACCGCGGGCTGGTGGACGTCGGCGACGAGCCGGTCGACGTGGGATCGGGCCTCGTGGAGGCGGCGATCTCACGCGGCGCGTGGCTGTGGGTGGCTGACGAGCACGACGGGATCGCGGGCGGCGTGCGGCTGACCGGCCGCGAGCTGACGCGGTCGCGGCATGTGGGCGACCTGGTGGTGCTGGTCCACCCGGCGGCGCGCCGGCGGGGCGTGGGCACGGCGATGGTGAAGGCGATCGTAGAGGCGGCGAGGAGCTCGTCGCGTTTCGCGAAGCTCTCAGCGCGGGTGGCCGCGGACGACGAGGCGCTGCGGCGGACGCTGATGGCGAGCGGACCATGGAGGCTGGAGCGAGTGGAGATCGGAGCGCTGGCGCGCGGCGCGATGCGGGTAGACGTGCAGGTTTTCGGGCTGCTGGTCGGCCCGGTGAACATTCGCGGATCGCAATAGGCGCATTGAGTAAGATCGTTGTGCTACATTTCGCCGCCGTTGGCCCAGGAGGGGTTCGAATGCGCGTCTGGCTGAGGATTTGTGGGGTGATGGTGGCGTTGCTCGTGGGCGCGTGCGGTTCGACCGACGTCATCCCCCAGGGCGATGGGACGGGCGGCGACATCCTGGGCGGCGACGTCGCTGGGGAGGTCAGGCCGGACTCGGTGGGGCTTGAAGACGCCGTCACCGACGCCGAGCCGGAGGTCGAGATCATCCAGGCGAAACCCGGGGAGTTCGGCTACCCGTGCGAGACGAACAACCAGTGCTTCAGCAACTTCTGCGTCCCGACGCCCGGAGGCTCGGTCTGCACGTCGCTGTGCGAGAGCTCCTGCCCCGATGGCTTCGTCTGCCGGCCGCAGCTCGCGGGAGACGTGACCTTCGTGTGCCTGCCGAAGTGGCTGTACCTCTGCTCGCCGTGCAACGTCGCCTCCGACTGCACGCAGAGCGCGTCGGACGCAGGCCACTTCTGCATCGACTACGGCGCGGAGGGGAAGTTCTGCGGCGGCGAGTGCAAGTCGGACGGGCGCTGCCCCAAAGGCTACTCCTGCAAGAACGTGCCGGTCGGCGGCGGCGTCATCGACAAGCAGTGCGTCCCGGACGACCAGACCTGTGAGTGCTCGCCGCTGTCGGTCCAACTCCAATCGGACACGACCTGCACGGTGACCAACGAGTTCGGTAGCTGCCGAGGCAGCCGCGTCTGCGCAGCGAACGGGCTGACTCCCTGCGACGCGGCGACGCCGGCAGAGGAGACGTGCAACGGCGTCGACGACGACTGCAACGGCGCGACCGATGACCTGCCGCCCAACTACCAGTGCGCCAAGCAGAACGTGAACGGCGTGTGCCTGGGCAAGGGCACCTGCATCGGCGGCGTCGAGATCTGCGACGCGCCGTCGGCGCAGCCCGAGATCTGCGATGGGTTGGACAACAACTGCGATGGCGTCACCGACGAGTCGTTCGTCGACACGGACCTCGACGGCAAAAAGGACTGCGTCGACGAGGACGACGACAACGACGGCATCCCCGAC
>CAZNZH010000767.1:0-3007 GCA_964577445.1 uncultured Myxococcales bacterium | reverse complement strand
GGGCGGCGACGGGGTGACCCTGGCCTGGCTCAGCCTCGACTGACCGGCTCAGCCTTCGTCGGAGCCGCCGGCGGGCTTGTCGTCGGGGTTGTCGCCCGCGTGGTGTACGCCCAGGTACGCGTCGAGCTCGTCCTCCTCGATGCTGCCGCCGCGGAGGATCCCCACCATGCGGTTCAACGAACCCGCGAACGACGTCCACAGCGGGTCCGAGCTGCCGGAGTTGAACTCGTAGTCCTGATTTCCGTTCATGACCTCATGCAGGCCGCTGTCCAGCGCGACCAGCGGCCGGGTCTGCGCCCGGGCGAGCCAGTAGAGGAGCCCCCCGGCGGCGAAGAACATCAGCACCCCATAGAGCCAGACATAGATCTGGGCTCTCGCGGTCGCGTGCCGAACCGGCGTCCGCAGGCGGGACAGCACGACCTTGATGTCGCTGTTGGAGTAGTTTCCGACCACCGGGATGAACTCCGCCGCCATCCCTTCGCCGTCGTAAAACACGGGCTTCGCGCCTTCGCTGCGCGGCGGGATGTTGTGGAGGACGGGCTTCTGGTCCTCTGCGCTCAGGGTGGAGCGGATGAGCTTGGACCCGTCGAGGTAGCTGACGTCGAAGCCGAGCGCCCAGCTCTCGTCGTGGATGAAGCCGTCGTCGAGCTCGACGCCGACCACGACCGTGCCGGAGAAGCTGTCGCCGGCGGTCACGGGGACGGCCACGACGAAGTAGTAGCTGTTGCTGCCGTCGCGCTGGACGATGTCGCGGGCGCGGGTGCCCTCGCGAGCTTTCCGGATCAGCGGGTAGCGCTCGCTGAAACGGGTGTCGTCAGACCACTTCGGCTTGTCGATATCGGCGATGCCCGTGCCGCGGTCGTCGGTGATCACGACCATGTCCGGCTTGACGCGACCGGAGCCGTCCGCGGTGATGCGGCGGGCGACAGACTCAAGCGGGTAGTAGCTCAATCGGAAAAAGCAGGTCGAGACCGAGGTGGCGTTACAGGCCGTGAGGTCGTCGGTGAACCGCTTCAAGAACACGTCTTTGGGGTGGGTCTCCCAAAATCGTGGCCCGACGCGGTGCTCGATGCGCGCGGCGAGCCGGTCACTCATGGCGGTCAAGAACTCGGTCTGAGCGCTGATCCACCCCTTGCGCGCCTCGTAGGCCGCCCCACCCTCCGGTGCGCCCGGGTGCGTCTGGTACGCGTCGGCCTCGATCTTGAGCATCCGCGCGCGCTCGCCGGTCAGCACGTCCAGGTAGGCGCCCACCTCCGAGCTCGCCACGGCCTGGGCGAAATCGGCCAGCACCAGCTCGCGCAGCCGCTGGGAGCGCTCGTAGGCCGGAGCGCTCGCTTGAACCCGGGCGTTGATGTCTTCGTCCAGGGGCTGCGCGGCCTTGTCGATACCCACATGGACGCCCAGCGCACCGAGCGCGGCGACGGCGAGGAAGATGAGGCTCAGGAGTACGCGAAACATGGGCATTCCCTCGGCACGGGCTGACGGACATGACGGTGGTTCGCGGCTGGAACTTGAGCCGGCGTGAGCACGCCCGGTCTTCAGGTCGGCGCGGACAGCATCCGCAGCGCCGCGATCTCGCGCCTCTCCAGCAGGAATGACGCGAGGATAGCAGCGTCGGGCGATTCGGCAAATCGCGCCCGCTCCAGAGACCCCGAGCGCTGGCCGGCGCGACCGATGGGGGCGCCTATTCGGGCGGGCGCGGGTCGTGATTGGTCGGGCGGAGGTGAATCGCCTTGGGATATGCGCGGCAGTGATGGGCGCAGAGCCCGCAGCCCGTGCAGGCGTCCGCCTCGACGCGTGGGACGCCGTTGGGGCCCGCGGCGATGGCGCCCGGGACAGGACAGACCTCCAGGCACGCGTCGCAGCTCTCGCCCCGCGTGTTCAGGCAGAGGTTGTCCATGACGACCGCGAGCGCGATCTTGATGTCGCGGCTGCTGGCGGGCATGAGCAGCGCGCCGGTCGGACACGCCGCCGCGCAGGGGATGTCGACACACATCGCGCAAGGGCGCTGGTCGGGACGCATCATCGGCGACAGCTCGACCCCCGCGCCGTGCTGGGGGCCGGCCCGGAAGATGGCGTCCTCCGGGCACGCGTCGATGCACTTTCGGCAGCGCTCGCAGGCCTTGAGGAACTCCGGCTCCGGCAAAGCGCCCGGCGGCCGGACGACGCGCCGCACCGCGTCTTGCTGGCCGGCTCGCGGCCGCGCCCGGTGATAGCGCGGGACCTCCTCGGTCGCGGCGTTCGCGGCAGCGGCCAGCTCGGAGCTCGCCTTCGCAAACTCCCGGGCGGCGCCGAGCGCGGTCTCCTGAAAGCGCGTCATGGCCCCGCGGAAGAAGTTCCGTCGATCGCTCCGCTTCTGCTCGTCGTCCTCGCTCATCGCCTCATGCCACCCCATGTCCAGGCCGCGGCGGCCCCGCCCGATCAGCGCCCCGCCCTGCCCTTGCCTCCGCCCTTACCGCGGCTGGTGCCGCCACGCGCGTTCCGAGGCGTGTAGCGCGGCCCCTGGGTCTTGGCGTTCGAGGTCGCCGGCGCCCGCCCCGACGCGACCCGCACCACGGGCTGCTCGAGATCGTCGCGGGACTCGCTGGCGCTCGCGCCCATGGTCTCCGGATAAAGCTCTTTGATATCGCGCCGAAACGCCGCAAACCGCCCCTCGGTGATCGCCGTGCGCGCCCGGCGCATCAGCTCCTGAAAGAAGTGCAGGTTGTGCACCGTGCACAGCGTCGCCCCCAGCACCTCGCCCACGCTGAAGAGGTGGTGCAGGTACGCGCGCGAGAAGGTCCGGCAGGTGTAGCAAGTGCACGCCGTGTCGATGCCGTAGCCGTCCCGCCGGTAGCGCGAGTGGGTG
The DNA here is from genome assembly GCA_964577445.1 of uncultured Myxococcales bacterium. Classification (GTDB taxonomy): domain Bacteria; phylum Myxococcota_A; class UBA9042; order PHBI01; family JACKFB01; genus JACKFB01. The sequence goes on along the minus strand of CAZNZH010000767.1, from coordinate 159 downwards.
ATGCGGAGGCGGCCTTTGAAGGTGTAAAGCGTGCCGCTGCGCGCGTGGCGGGTCGGGATGACGCAGTCGAACATGTCGACGCCGACCGCGATGCCGTCGACGAGATCATGCGGCCGCCCGACGCCCATCAGGTAGCGCGGCATGTCCGGCGGCATCAGC
>CAZNZH010000766.1:0-3008 GCA_964577445.1 uncultured Myxococcales bacterium | reverse complement strand
GGCTATTTCGTGGTCGTCCCACACCGCGACGAAGGGGTGGCGCGCGTGGACGGCCTGAAGATCCGGGTCGCGTCGATACTGGGCGTAGCGCGTTCGGTAGTCGCTGAGTGTGGTCGCGGTGCGGTCCGGCTCGTGGGGCCGGATGGAGCCGCCCGTGGGGTTGCTGCCCCCCTCGTAGATGTAGTCGCCCAAGTGGACGACGAGGTCGACGTCGTCGCGAGCCGCGACGCTTCGATACGCGTGGAAGTATCCGCGGACGTAGTTTGCACAGGCGACGACCGCCAGCCCGACGCGCTCCACAGCACCGGACGGCGCGGTCCGCGTGCGACCGACCGGCGAGGTGCGGCCCAGGGCGTGAAAACGGTAGTAATAGTCCGTCGCAGCGTCGAGCCCTACCGCGTCCAGCTTGATGGTGTAGTCCTGTGCGGGCTGCGCGGTCTCCCAGCCCGCGCCTACGCGATCGGTGAACTGCTCGTCGACCGCGACCTCCCAGAACACCTCCAGCGGGCCTTCGGTCGTCGGCGAGACGCGAGTCCACAGCACCACCGCGTCCGCGTACGGGTCACCCGAGGCGATCCCATGGCTGAACAGCGACGCCGACCCGATCTCTCCGGTGTAGCTGTAGGTCGGCAGCTTATCGCCCCCGTCACCGCAGGCCGCCAGACGCGGGGCGGCGGCGAGTGCTGTCAAAGCACCCGCGCGGCGGAGGAAGTCACGACGAGAGAGCGGCATAGGGTGTCTCCAGATGGGCGCTCACGCGCGCCGAAAGTGGGCGTGAGTCTGGGCCGCTACTGGGGGTGGACGCAAGCGCGAGCGCGCGGGACAGCGCGGGACAGCGCGGGACAGGTCTGCGGCGACTCCAGACCCCTGCGCCGGGGCCATCGAACCCCGGAAGATCGCAGGTAACCGCACCCCACCGCGACGTCCGCAGATCGCGAATTCGGCTGTTGGGAGCTGCATTTTCACCCTATCGCGGTCGGCGTGGAGGCTGTCTCACCGGGTGTGTCACCACGGCTGGTCCGGCTTGGCACGCCGGTTGCTTTGTAGCACGCCGCACCCCACGGCCGGGGTGTGGAGGTGAAGACGATGTCTGCGACGATACCCGGGGTGGCGATGTCCACCAGCGCTCTGCTCCAGTTCCACCAGCCAGCACCTGAGGAGGAGCAAGCGCGCCCGCTCCGACTCCAATGCGCAGCGGACCAGCGGGCGAGCCCCTGGGAAGCAGCCCAAGCCCAAGTCGTCGCGGCATCTCGCGGGTTTGAGCGGGCGATCGCGGACGTGGCTGCTGTCCTTCGCCCGCTTGAGCCGCGGGGTCCAGAGGTCGCGCAGGCCCTCGTCAGGACCGCGCTCGCGGAGCGCCTCGGTCCGCGGGCGGTAGGCGAACGGCTCGCCCGTGCTTGGCAGGTCAGCTTGGGGTGCACGACGGGCCGGCGCGACGTGTCGGCAGCGCGGTGCGTTCGCGACGAGGCTGGCGGGGCGTTCGACGGGTTGATTCGCGCCGTGCCCGAGGTGGACACAGACGCAGCCGAGCGCCTGGCGCGGGCCCTGACCTGCGACCAGGCTGGCCAGCTCGCGTGGGCGAGGCGCTTGCACCGGGCGCTGGGGTGGTGGCGCGCCTTCGCGGAGCCGCTCGAGCCCTACGCCACCCTGCGGCTCCAGTCCGAGCGCACAGTGGCAGCCCGCATCGCCGGGACAGACCGGCTGGCGCTCATCCTTGAGACCGTCGCACCCGCCGAGCGCGGCGGCCCCTTCATCCGGCGGCTGATCGCCTGGGTCCCTCCCGGGCCCGCGGAGGCCATGGTGCTGCAAGCCGCGGCGAGGCAAGGCGGACTTCGCCGGCACGCGATGCGCGAGCTCAGAGACTGCTCGCAACCGAGCCCACGATTCACCGGCCGGCGCTCCCTCGCGCCGACCTCAAGCCGGAGCTGAGCCGATGCTCGAGAAGATCCAGACCATGCTCCAGAACCTACGGACGCGCTGGGGCACAGCCAGAGATCGCCATCTCGCCGGTGTTCGGGTCCCCCCGGAGCCAAGCGCAGGCGCGCGACACCCACAGGTCGAGGTCATCGTGGTGAAGCGGAGTCCGCAACACGCGCCCGTCCACGCCGGCCGTGATCGCGGTTTGGCCGGCGGCGTCGAGGGACACCCAGGTGATCGCCCCCCGGTGAAGCTGGAGTTTGAGCGTCTCCGACTCGGCCTCCGCCAGCCGCGCGACGCGCAGGGTCCCGTCGGCGCAGCCAGCGGCCAGATGCCCGCTGCCCTCGCCGACCGTGAGCGAGCGCAGCTCGCACTTGGGAAAATGCCAGCGAGCCACCTCGTCGCCGCGTGGGTCGTACCGGACGACTCGGCCGTCGCGGGTCGCGCTGACGACTCCGCCGCCGTCCAGCAGCGCCACCGCCGCGACGGGGGCCCGTGCCCCAGCTTCGGCTTTGGTGTCCCAACGCCGCGCCCCCGCGGTGTCGAACACATGCAGCTCGCCGGTGTCCGTGCCCGCCGCGACCACGCTGGCGCCGGCTGCCAGCGCCGAGATCTGCCCCCCCGCGAGCTGCGCCAAGACGCGTGTGGCCTCGCCGGCGCAGGTGCCGATGGCGCCCGAGGCGTCGCCGTAGAGGGTCCCGCTTGGCCCGGTCGCGATGGAGGCGACGACGTCCTCCGCGGTGCAAAGCTCCTCGAGCCGTGCGGGCGTCTCGGCGCCATCGCCCGGAGACCATCGCCACACCTGGCCCCCGCTCGCGGCGACGAGGCCAATCCGTGCGGCGACCCCGCTGAGGGGAAACTCGAGCTCACCGTCCATGTCTGGAGCCGTCCAGGCGACGCGTCCCGGAAAGCGCGCCAATCCCCCGCGCGCGTCGAGCGCCAGCACGTCGGTCGCCCCCCCGAGCGACGCTACAGCCACGACGGGCTCGGAACGACTGCCGAGCTGCTCGCCAAGGGGCGGCATCATGGGCGCCACACGAACCGAGCCGTCGTCGCCGCCCACGAAGAGGGCTCCGCCGGTCGTGAACGCG
>CAZNZH010000765.1:0-3008 GCA_964577445.1 uncultured Myxococcales bacterium | reverse complement strand
TTGGGCCGGCGCCCGGGGGCCGGGGCCGGGGGGCGGCGCCGAGGCCGCGTCGCCGGACCACGACCACGACCACGACGGCGTCCCGGACCCCGAGAGCGCCGACGACGCCGTGGGCACCGGCGACGGCACAGACCTCGTCATTGGCACCGGCACCGGCGGCAAGGGCTTCGGCGGCGGGGGTGAGAAGTCCCCCTTCGCCGGGCGCAAGACACGGGGCGGCGGGGTCACCCAGCCCCCTGCACCGGACACGGCGGGCACCCCGAGCTCGGGAAGATCGCGGCCGCGGGCGCTACAGGCGGGCGTGTCCGCCTCACCCCCCACCGAGACGAAGCCGCCCGTCGAGCCGCGAACGGAGGCGGTGGTCATCGCGGTGCCCGACGGCCTCCCCACGGCCGAACCGCCAGCCCAAGGCGAGGCGCCGCCCCAGCCCGCCGGCGGCGCGGCCGGCAGCGAAGCGGCAGGTGAGAACAGGTTTTTTGACGCTCCCGCCGAGCAGCCCGACCGCAAGCGCGTCTACCCGCGCAGCAGCGAGCCGGTGTCGGTCCCGGTCTTCTTCGGCACCGACCGCGCGCCCATGGCGTCCGCCGACGCGCTGGGCGCCGCCCGGTCCGCGCTGGGCTGGGCGGTCGCCGTCGGGCTCGGGCTGGCGGGGCTTTTGGCCTACCGCGCGCGGCGGCGCGGCACCCGGCGAGCCTGGGTGCTGGCAGGCGCGGCCGGGCTGGTGGCGGCGTTCGCCATCGTCAACGCCGCGTTCCCGGTGCTGCGCGGCCAGTCGCGCACCGACATCGTCTACGGCGGCGAACGGGGCGCGCTGGTCACGGGCATCGTCGACGTGACCATCCCCCCCGGCCACGTGGTCGGGCAGATCGAGGCGCCGTCGCTGATTACCCTTGAAATCACTGACGATCCCGAGCTGCACATCGTGCTGCAGAGCATCGTCGAGATGCCCGAAGACGACTTCTACGCCGCCCTTCGCGAGCGGGTCGGCGAGGGCGATGATCGGTCGGCCTTCATCTTCGTGCACGGCTACTCGACCACCTTCGAGGAGGCCGCGCAGCGCACCGCGCAGATCGCTTACGATCTGGACTTTGCGGGCGCGCCGATGATGTTTAGCTGGCCGTCGCAGGGCACCAAGCTCGGCTACAGCATCGACGAGGCCAACGCGGAGTGGGCCGTGGGGCACATGAAGCAGTTCCTCGAGCGGGTGGCCCAGGAGGTGGGGCCCGGCACGGTGCACCTGCTCGCCCACAGCATGGGCAACCGCGTGCTGACCAAGGCGCTACAGCTCTTGCCCGCGACTCCGGCCGGTCAGCCGCGCTTCAACGAGGTCATGCTGGCGGCGCCCGACATCGACGCCAGCACGTTCAAAGAGCAGATAGCGCCTGCGATCTTGGGCACCGGCAAGCGGGTCACCCTGTACGCGTCCGCCAACGACGAGGCGCTGACGCTGTCGAAGAAGGTGCACGGCTACCCGCGGGCAGGCGACGCGGGCGAGGGGCTGGTCGTGGTCGCGGGCGTGGACACCGTGGACGCGTCGCGGGTGGAGACGAGCCTGACCGGCCACTCGTACTTCGGCGACAACCGCACGGTGCTGGACGACATCTTCCGGCTGGTCCGGCTCGGCATGCCCGTGGACCGTCGCCCGTCTCTGCAGGCCCGCGATCTGAAGGGCGGACGCTACTGGGAGTTCGTCCCGCCACCGACCGCCGCCCACGCGGACTGAGCAGCGCGAGGCGCTTGTGAGGCAGTCCGCGCACCGGGGCTTGTCGCTGGTCGCGGCGAGCCTCGGGGCGGGCGCGGGCGGCGCGGCTGAGGCCACGAACGCTCCAGAGGCGGCGGCCCACGCGCTCGCCGGCGCTGTGCCGGACGCCGAGGCAGCCGCCGGCCCGGCCGGGGTCGACCTCGCCGTCGACGAGAGACGCCCGCCCGAACTCTGGATAGAGCGCGAGCGGGCGCATCGACGCGATGTGGAGGACCTACGACTTGAGCGAGTCCAGCCAGGTCGAGACCTTCTTCTCGGCCTCCTCGCGCTTGTCGCCGTAGCGCTCCTGTACCTTGCCGACGAACTCCTGGTAGTTGCCCTTGATCTGCATCAGGTCGTCGTCGGTGAGCTTGCCCCACTGCTGCTTGACCTGGCCCTTGAGCTGCTTCCAGTTTCCCTTGAAGGTGTCGCTATTCATTTGATTTTCCTTGTCTGATTCGTTGCGCGTGCGGACCGCCGTCGGCGGTCAGCGTCGCGATGTCGACAGGAAGAAGAGCAAGGTCCATGCCAGCCTCCACGCGCGCACGAGATCTCTAGTAATTACAGGTACTTTTTTGGCCCGCCGCCGATCTCGGGCGTGTCTGCCCGGCTCGTGGCGCGGCGCCAGGCCCCGCGGCGAGGCGAAAGGCCCCGCCGCCGCAAAAGCGGCGCAGGGACGCGGGTGCGGAGCGCCGGGTTGACGCGCCTTGGCCGTTGCGCGAAGGAGGGTCTTCCTCTCCATCCCAGCCGAGATCGCCATGCACGACCACTCCCACGACCACGAGGCGCTCGATCCCTACACGTTCGGGGCCGAGCAGACCTGCTTCGGGTGCGGGCCGCACAACGAGCGCGGGCTGAGGCTGCGCTTTGTGCGCGAGGGCGACTCGGTGGTGACGCGGTTTACGCCGAGCGCTGGGCTGGACGGGCCGCCGGGGGTGCTGCACGGCGGCCTTCAGGCGATGGTGGCCGACGAGGTGGCGGGCTGGGCGCTGGTGGGGCTCCTGGGGCGCATGGGGTTCACGACCTCGATGAACGTCCGCTACATGCGGCCGATGCGGCTCGATCAGGAGATCGAGGCGCGGGCGTCGATCGTGCGCCAGGCGGGCGCCATCGTCGTGCTCCGCGTGGCGTTGTCCCAGGCCGGAAAAGCGGGCTGCCGCGCTCAAATCAGCTATATGTTGCCTACGGAATCGGGAGCGGAGAGGACGCTGGAGCGCCCGCTGCCCGAGAGCTGGCGCCGGCTCTTCCGCGGACCGATCGATGCGAG
>CAZNZH010000764.1:0-3013 GCA_964577445.1 uncultured Myxococcales bacterium | reverse complement strand
CGTCGCTGCTGACCCCCACCATGTCGAGCAGGCCGTCCGCGTCGAGGTCCGCGAGGGCCAACTCACGGATCGACACGCTCGCCGATGCGTCAGGTGGCAGCGGCGCCTCCGCGGTGAACCCGCCCTCCCCGTCGCCCCAGTAGGCCCACGCGGCGTCCAGGCGCCACAGCAGCACGTCGGCCGCGCCGTCGCCGTCGAGGTCATCGACCGCCAGGACCTGGCCCGCGCCGAAGCTGAGGTCGTCGCGCCGGGTCAGCGTCGCGGTCGCGGCGTCGTAGCGAAACGCCACGGCCTCGCCACCCTGGCCGCCCGTCACCAGCAGCTCGAGCGCGCCGTCGCCGTCCAGGTCGCCGAAGAGCCCCGAGGTCAGCGCGCCCATGGTCGTCGTCGGGTCCGACGCGATGGGGATCGCCGCCAGCGCGCTCGGGTCGGCGACGGTCACCGCGCTGAACGCGCCCCCCAGCGAGGTCGGAACGGGCGGCGTTTGACCGGCGAGCTTGCGTTCCAGCTCGCAGCAAGGGTCGCTGCACGGTGGCCCGCCCTCGGCGCAGGCCTGCACGTCGTCGCAGCTCGCGGCGTTCCCAACGCAGTCCAGGTCGATGGCGCCCGCCGCCCGCGTGGCGCAGAACCCCTCGCAGCCGCCGCCGTCCGGGAGCGCCGGCGGGCACCCCAGGTCGAGGGTGTGAGCGCAGGCCTGTAGACAGGTCGCCAGCGGGACCCGCGCGTCCGCCGAGTCCGGCGCGTCCGAGTCCGGCGCGTCGATCTCGGGCGTGTCTGACTCGCGCGCGTCCGGCGCGGGCGTGTCTCGCTCGGACGCGTCGGGGCGGCCCACGTCGTCGTGTGGCGCCCCATCCCGAGCCGTCGTCTCGGGCGCGCGCACCCCGACGTCCGCGGCCAGCTCGGCGCTCGCGCTGTCTCCGGGCCCGCCCGCGTCGCCGCCGCACGACGCGACCGCAAAAATCACGAGGATCCGCCCGGCCAAACGAGGCATCCCACCGCGCCGCGGGTGCCCCTCGCCGCGGCTCACGGTGCCCTGCTCGCCGCGCCCGGCCCGCCGCGCAGACGCACCGCGACCGTCGCGGCCTCCGCCTGCCCGCTCGCGTCGGAGACCCGCAACGTGAGCGCCGCCGCCTGCCCGTCCTCGCCGCTGAGCTGCGCCGGGTCCACGACGACGAAGAGATCATAGTAGTAGTCGAAGCCGTCGGCCTCCCGCGCGAGCGCCTGCCCGGCGAGGCCCAGGGCACTCAGCACCGTGTCCCCGCTGGCGAGCGTGGCCTCGATCGTCACCGGCGCCGTGAGCACCCCGTGTGTCCTGAAGGCCGCCACCACCATCCAGAGCCCCTGCCCGCCCAGCTCGATGACCAGGTCGTCGCCGTCGTGCAGCTCCGAAAAGCTGGCCGGGTCGTGCACGCCGGCGGGGTTGATGCCCGGCGAAAACCCCGGCGTCGCGGCCGCATCCCCCGCCGCCTCCGAGTCCGCCTCGCCATCCGCGGGGCCGTCCGCGATCGCCTCGACCTCAGCGCCGCCGTCAGCCTGCGCCGCCGCGTCGCCCGCGTCGCCGGCCTCGATCGGGGTCGGGTCGCACGCGACGCCACAGAGGCTGGCCCACAGCACCAAGGGCGCCAGGCCACACCGCGGCAGCCAGCGCCGCCCGCCCCGTCCACGCCCCAGCCCTGTCGCCAGCCCGAACAGCCCCATCTTCGCGCGCTCGCACGTGATTCGCCGCGGAGACTAGCGCAGCCGCCCGGCCGGAGCGACCCCGGGTCCCCGGTGACGCACGCGTCGAGGCGCGGGCGCCCTCCGTCGCCACATACAGACCTGACCAACAAATCTCTAACGCCTCGCCGCTGCCGCCCCATTCGGCGGTTTTTTAGGGCCCCCGGTCACCCGATTCTGGACTCTGGAGCGCGTAGATGGTCTCTTCCCCGCGGCAAGCAAGCACGCCACCGGCAGAGAAGACCACCTCGCGAGGGTGTGTCCGCCGGTGGGCGGGCGTGGGCACGGGGACCAAAGGTCGCAACGGCGGCATGAGAACTCCTCGGTAGCTCCACTCACCCGATACCAAGGAAGTACCCATGGCGAAGGCCCGACCCTCAGTAACCAAACGTATGCGAGAGAAGCTCAAGCAAGAGCGAAAGGACGACAAGGCCCGCGCCCGCGCAGAGCGAGCCGCCGACCGCGCTGACGCCGGTGATGACACCGGGATCCCCGCGGCCGTCGACCCCGACATCGCCCACATCGTCCCCGGACCCCAGAAGCCCCTCTTTTAGCTGGCTGGCTGACCCCAGCGCGAGACGCACCGGGACTCGCGCGCGGACCGTTGATAATGAGCCGAGATGATGAGCCGGGCTTTCGCTGCGCGCGATAGCCCGAGCCCGCCGACGGCACCACCCGGACAGCGCCTGGTGTGACCGGATGGGAGCGACCGCCGGAGCTCCATCCCGCGCGGTCAGTCCCAGAACACGCGCGGCCTCACGCCCAGCGGCTCGCCGTCGATCAGGACCTCGACGACCGTCGAGCCCGAGACCCCAGGCGCCGCGATGACGCCCGTGGCCCAGCCGCCCGCCGCTGGCGCCGGGCCGGCGAAGCTGCCCACGCCATGCGCGACGCGGATCTCCACCGTCGCGCCCTGGCGGATCGAGCCGTTCGGGTCTCGTGCGAAGGCGCTCACCCTCGCGCCCTGGGGACCATTCGCGGCCAGGTGACGCGTCGCGGGCTCGACCGTGATGGTGACGGGCTCCTCGATGGTGTGCACGGCGCCCGCGGGCAGGTCGCGGACCTCCTGCACCAGCCCCGACGGCCAATGGACGCGCACGACGTCGGCCTTTTCGGCGAGCCCGAGACCCACGAAGAGCATCGGTCGCTGCACACCAGCCGGGTTGCCGACCGCCCCCATGAGGTGCCGTTGCGGCTGCGTCTGGCCGGCCGCCTCGACCTCGACGGCCGCCCCGATCCCCAGATGATTGCTGGTCGTCCCGTGAAGCCGCAGCGTGAACCCGTGGTTCGGGGTCAC
>CAZNZH010000763.1:0-3022 GCA_964577445.1 uncultured Myxococcales bacterium | reverse complement strand
ATGAAGGACATAGTATACGACCCCGCCGCCGTCCACGCGAAGATGGGCGTCCGCCCCGACCAGATCGTCGACTTCCTCGCGCTCCTCGGTGACTCCGTCGACAACATCCCCGGCGTCCCGGGCGTCGGCAAGAAGACCGCCGCCGACCTCCTGGGCGCGTACGACAACCTCGACGGCATCTACGCCAACATCGGCGCGCTCAAGGGCAAGCGCCGCGAGAACCTCGAGACCTTCAAAGACCAAGCCTACCTCGCCCAGAAGCTGGCGACGGTGGCCCGCGACGTCCCGGTCGACGTCGCCATCGACGACCTGGGCATCCAGGACCCGGACAGGGAGGCGTTGACCGAGATCTTCGCCCGCCTGGGCTTCAAGACCTGGCTTCGCGAGTTCCACGAGTCCGACGCCGCCGACACCGAGCCCACCCTGGCGAGCGACGGCTACGCGCTGGTGCGCACCGAGGCCGAGCTGGCAGCGCTCGTCGACGCCCTGCGCCGCGCCCCGCTCATCGGCTTCGACACCGAGACCACGGGCCTGGACCCGCGCCGCTCCGAGCTGGTCGGCCTCTCCTTCGCGGTGGACAAGGAGCGCGCGTGGTACGTCCCGGTCCGCCACCAGGGCCCGGGCGATGAGGCCCACCTCGGCCCCGACACGGTCCTGGCGGCGCTGGACCCCATCCTCGCCGACCCCGCGCGCCCCAAAGCCGCCCACAACGCCAAGTTCGACATCCAGGTGCTGCGCCACGCCGGCGTCAGCCTCCGCGGCCTCACCTTTGACACGATGCTGGCGAGCTATCTGCTGGATCCCGGCCGCTACGCCCACAGCCTGGATAACGTCGCGCTGGACCGCCTCAACTATAAGACCACGACGTTCACCGAGGTCGCCGGCACCGGCAAGTCGCAGGTGACCTTCGACCGCGTGCCTTTAGCGACCGCGCGCGACTACGCCTGCGAGGACGCGCAGGTCGTGATGGCGCTCGAGGCGCTTTTTCGGCCCGAGCTTGAGGCCGCCGGGCTCACCAGCCTGATGACCGATCTCGAGCTGCCGCTCTGCCTCGTGCTCGCGGACATGGAGGACGCGGGCGTGCGCATCGACAGCGCGCGCTTGGAGGCGCTGTCCGCCGAGCTGGGCGCCCGGGCCGAGCGGTTCGAGGCCGACGCCCAGATCCTGGCGGGCGAGCCTTTTTCCCTGGGCTCGCCCAAGCAGATCGGCCACATCCTCTTCGAGGTCCTCGGCCTGCCCTCGAGCAAGAAGACCAAGACCGGCTGGTCCACCGACAGCTCGGTCCTCGAAGAGCTGGTGGACGCCCACCCGCTGCCCGCGCAGATCCTCGAGTGGCGCCAGCTCACCAAGCTCAAGTCGACCTACACCGACGTGCTGCCGACCCTGGTCAACCCGGACACCGGGCGCATCCACACCTCGTATAACCAAGCGGTGGCGGCGACCGGGCGCCTGAGCTCGACCGACCCGAACCTCCAGAACATCCCGGTGCGCACCGAGGACGGGCAGCGCATCCGCGAGGCCTTCATCGCGGAGCCGGGCCGCGTGCTGCTGTCGGCGGACTACAGCCAGATCGAGCTGCGCGTGTTGGCGCACATGGCCGGCGAGACGGCGATGCAGCGCGCCTTCCAAGAGGGCGCCGACATCCACGCGCGCACGGCCCACGAGCTCTTCGGGACGCCCGAGGCGGCCATCACCCGCGAGGAGCGATCGGTCGCAAAGACCATTAATTTCGGGATCTTGTACGGCATGAGCGCCTTCCGGCTGGCCCGAGAGCAGAACCTCAGCCGCTCCGACGCCCAGGCCATCATCGACCGCTACTTCGCGCGCTATCCGCGGATTCAGCGCTGGAAAGACCAGACCCTCGAGGCCGCCCAGAGGGACGGCCAGGTCAGCACGATGCTGGGCCGCATCCGCCGCATCCCCGACATCGCGTCGAAGAACGTCATGGCGCGCCGCGCGGCCGAGCGCGTCGCCATCAACACGCCGATTCAGGGCACCGCCGCCGACATCATCAAGCTGGCCATGGTGCGCATCCACCGCGAGCTGCCCCAGGCCGCGCCCGAGGCGCTGATGGTCATGCAGGTACACGACGAGCTGGTCTTTGAGGTCCCCGAGGCGAGCGCTGAGAAGCTGTCGGAATTCGTCACGCGGGTCATGGGGAGCGTGGTAGAGCTTGACGTACCCCTGGTGGTGAACGCGGCCTGGGGAAAGAGCTGGCTGGAGGCCCATTGACGCAGGCAGATCCCGGTACGCTGGCAGCGGTCGCGGCGGTGCCCGCGCCTGGAGACCTCGACGCGGGCAGCGCGGCTGTGACCCAGATGGCGCTGCGCATCGCGGAGCTCGAGGCGCAGGTCCGGGTCGAGCGGCTGAAGCTCAAAGGTATCGAGGACATCAGCCGCACGCTGGTCAGCGAGCACAGCATCGAGCGCATCCTCGAAGTGGTGATGGAGCGCACGTCGGAGATGTTGGATGCGGAGCGCTCGACGCTCTTCGTGGTCGACGAGCAGAGCAAGACCCTGTGGTCGCGGGCGACCCAGGGCGGCGACATCGAGGTGCTCGAGGTCCCCATGGGCACCGGCCTCGCCGGCGGGGTCGCCGAGCACGGGCGCACCGTCAACGTGAAGGACGCCTACAAAGACCCGCGCTTTGCCCGCAGCGCCGACGAGCGCTCGGGCTTCCGGACCCGCTCGGTGGTGTGCGCGCCGCTGCGGGACTCGCAGCAAAAGCTCCTCGGCGTCATCGAGGTGCTCAACAAGCACACCGGCTACTTCACGCCGGCCGACGAGGATCTCCTGGGCGCCATCGCGTCGCAGGCGGCCATCAGCATTCAGAACGCGACGCTCTACGTCGACATCGTCGGCAAGAACATCGACCTGCTCGAGACCTCCATGCGCTTGGAGGCGCGCACGGCCGAGATCGAGCTGCTCTTCCGCATCGAGCGCGCGGCGGCCACCTCGACCACCCTGAGCGGCGCGCTCAAGGCGCTGGTGGATGAGACGCTGGCAGAGTTCCCGTGCGGCGC
>CAZNZH010000762.1:0-3024 GCA_964577445.1 uncultured Myxococcales bacterium | reverse complement strand
GCGAGGGCGAAGTAGCGCCGAAGGTCATCCGCAAAGAACGCCCGCGAGTCCGACACTGAAGCGATCGCGCCAGCACTTTTTCGAGAGCAAGCGTATCCGGTGGCCCAGTCTAGTGTGGCCCTCTGCTCCTCCAAGCTGTTCAGGCGTCCCACTACGCGACCTCTGGCTCTTTGATGGACGCCAGTCCCGCGGCGTGAAGGATCGCCCGGCCGAGGCTCTCGCCCAGGAGCGGAGGGACCGCATTCCCCACCTGCCGATAGCGGCTCGACAAGGGGCCAGCGAATCGAACGTGGTCCGGAAAGCCCTGCGCGCGAGCCGACTCGCGAACGGAGATGACGCGGTCCTGCTCGGGGTGAAACACAGAGCTCCAATACGGATACGCCCGGGTCAAGATGGTGTTGAAAGTTCCGCCCCAGTGCAGACGGCCGAAGCGGTTGTCATAGCGGCGATCGCCGTGACGCAAGAGGTTCTTTGGTTTCAGATGCTCCGGCAGGTCCAGCCATCCCGCTCCGGGGCGACGGGGCACGGCAACGCATCGGGCGAACATTAATTCGTCCAATCGAGCGCACCGATGGTCGTAGAGCACCGTCGAGCCTCGGCGGACCTCTTCCTGGAAGGGACTGCGAGGCGGCGACCCGTACGGCATTTCGTCCGCGCCACCCCCGTTGCCGATCTCGGGCAGGTCCGATATCGCGTCGCCCACCGTCACGGTCGGCTTGGGTTGCCAGAACAGGTCCGAGCCGGAATCCGGGGGCTTGACCACGTTCGCGCGGAAGGCCGTCGCACCGAAGATGGTGGTTCGCGGAAAGGCGTGCACGGGCAGCGGGAACTCGGGAAGCGTCGAGTCCGCCGCGGCGGCGACGATGAAGACGCGCCAACGGTTCTGCGGAACCCCGTAGTAACCCGCCTGCAGAATCCCAAGCCGGGCCTGGTAACCGAGCGACTCTAGGGCCGCGAGCAGCAGCGCAGGCACCCGGCCTTTGTCCAGCGAGAGCATGCCCGGCACGTTCTCCATCAGTACGTACCGCGGCTTGAGGTGCGCGACGACGTCGAGGAACGACTCGACCAACGAGTTGCGCGGGTCCTCGGCATGCCGATGCCGGTTGTAGCCGCTGAACCCCTGGCACGGCGGCCCACCGGCGACCAGGTCGACGTCACCCGGGCGCGGCAGGCCCGCGTCGGCGTCGAGCAGACGGCGGTACAGGAGGTTCACGTCTTCCTCGAAGACCGCGCACCCTGGGTGAGATTGACGATGGGTCTCGGCCGCGTGGGCGTCGATCTCATTGGCCCAACGCACGTCGACACCGGCCTGGCCGAGCCCGATCGTGAGCCCGCCGCAGCCCGCGAAAAGGTCCATGCACGTGAGCCGGCTCACTCGTCGCTCCCGAAGAGAGCACCCTGGCCAGCGGTAGGAGCACGCGTGCTGCGACGACCTGGACGAGCCGCCACAGTCGGCGGACCGACACCGTCTGCGCTGGTGCTTCCCCAGAGCGATCGGAGGTGCTCGGCGGCGCGCTGGCACTCGGTCCACGAGTTCAGCGCGCCGCCGTCTCGTCTCGCACCTCCGCGCTGCAGAGCCGGTCGGAGCACTTGCGCCTCTTCGGCTCGGTCGTCCTGCCCAAGGCCATAGTCCCCCAGCCGCAGCCGCTCCGGCAGCGTCCAGCCCCCACGTCCGCTGGGCGGCGCGAACACGTGCACCGCAGTGTTCACGTCTCCACCCGAGCTCGCCTTCAGTCGGGCGAGTTCGACGAAAGCGACGACGGCGAGGTTGGTCAGGCGGAACTCGGGGTCGCAGGCCCAAGCCTGGCGCCATGGGTGCTCCGCGGAGCCGATGCCCGTGCGCCAGAAGCCCTTGGCAGGAAGCTGGGTCCTGAAGGAGAGCTCCGCAAGCCGGTCCTTCGGGTGGTCGCAGTTCCTCAGAATCCATCTGAACTGCTGTTCGCTCAGCCCGTACAGGTGCGCCACGATCGCCTCCGACATGGCTCGCAACTCCAAGCGGTCCGCCGGGTCGACGGCCCAGTGCTCCTTCCAGGGCCTGTCGCCCAACGCGGGGCACGCTTGGAGCAGTTCGAGCCAAGCACCGGCGAAGACCTCGTGGACCATGCACAGGCGCGCACCGATCACGCTCAGCTCGAGCGGCACGGTGTCCAAGTCTGGAACCGGGGTCTCGTCGACGATGAACTTGTTCAGGTTGATCCCGGTGATCCGATTGCGCACCACGAAGTCGTAGGCGAAGGAGTTCAGCACGCAGCACAGGGCGAGCTGGCGTGCCACCGACATCTGCCCTTCTTCTGCCAAGAGCGGAACCTTGTTGCCACAGGGCCAGGCCGGAATCACGGACGCGAGCATCGTGCGCTCGTTCGTGGCATTCGTGATGTCGCGGAACACCAGTCGCGTACCGCCCCGCCAGGGATGGCGAACAGCATCAAGTGGCGTAACGAATTCGGGATGCCAATCCTTTTCCGCGAAGTCAAGAGGCTCCCATGTCGCCCTGACCGCGTGGCCGGATACCCACCGCTGAAAGGCGAAGTCGAACGGGGCAACCATCTTGCCCGTGTAGAAGGCGACGAAAGACTGTTCGCCAGACCTCCACTGGCCTGGGCCAGATTGGACTGCCTCTGCAAGAGTTCGGTCTGCGGAAAGGTACTGCCCCGCCTTCCTGGCCTGGGTCATGTGATATTCGCTGACGTACTTCACGCCCCAAGCGACGGCTTGAGCGCTGCCAAGCACCGTCCCGCGCGCGAACAGCGTCCTCAATACATTGAGGTCGCGCGCCGACTCAACTTCGGGGATCGAACTGCTGATGGGGCTGAACAGGTGCAGGTCTTCGCTGGCCACCTCAATGACGATGCGCTCCGCCTCGACCCACTCCGACAACTCCCGCCGACCGAAAGCCACCCGAACAGACTTCGTCTGTGAGCCGCGGCGCGCAATCACGCAGCAGAAGCGGAATCGACTGTCTATGGGAAAGATCTTCGCCCGATTCTCGAAGCTGAACAGCCACTGCAGGTCGCACTGCGTGAG
>CAZNZH010000761.1:0-3024 GCA_964577445.1 uncultured Myxococcales bacterium | reverse complement strand
GGTGGGAAGTGGCTGCTGCTGTTCTTCGGTATAAGCGTCGACTCGTTTCGCGTCGGCGGCGGCGTGCTGATCCTGTTGATGGCGATCGCCATGCTGCACGCGAAGAACAGCCCGATCCGGCAAACGGACGCGGAGGCGGACGAGTCGATCGAAAAGGAGTCGGTCGCGGTCGTGCCGCTGGCGATGCCGCTGCTGGCCGGCCCCGGGGCGATCAGCACCGTCATCCTCGCCGCGCAGAGAGGCCACGGGGTCGAACACCACCTCGGCGTGGCGGTCGGGATCGTCGCGCTGAGCCTGCTCATATGGATAACACTGCGGGTCTCGCCATGGCTCACCGATCGCATGAGCGCGACCGGGCTCAACGTCGTGACGCGCGTCATGGGGTTGATCCTCGCCGCGATCGCCGTCGAGTTCATCGCGACCGGGCTGAAGGGGATCTTCCCCGTGCTCGCGTGAGCGAGGCGTGTGAGGCCCAGGCTGCACACGTCTTGAGTGCCGGGAGCTCAGCTCGGGCGAGTGGTCGGCGACGGAGTCAGGTCTTGCTCCGCTGCGGGCCGCAGCAGGACAGCAGCGAGCCCTGAGTCGCGACGCGACCCCATGATCAGCTCAGCACCCGCGCCCCCGAGAGCAGCGAACCCTGACGATCCGCCGGCTTGAACATGCCCAACGATCGCACCGGAGCTCGGGCCTGACCGTCCCCGAGCGGCCCGCTCGCTTCTCGGCAATCCCAAGCCTTGGCACGCCCCCCGCCCGTTTTCGTTCCCTGGGCGCGCGAGACGTGCGAGGAGTGAGGCCATGAGCTGGCTGCTACTGATCTTCGCGGGGTTGTTCGAGGTGGGCTGGGCCATCGGCCTCAAGTACACCGACGGCTTCACCCGCTTGTGGCCCACCGTCGGCACAGTGGCCGCGATGGCCATCAGCCTGGGCCTCTTGGGAATCGCCATGCGCTCGCTGCCGGTGGGCACAGCCTACGCGGTGTGGGTGGGGGTCGGCGCGGTCGGCACCGCCGTGCTGGGCACCGTGCTCTTCGACGAGGCCGCGAGCGCGGGCCGGCTGCTCAGCCTGGCCCTGATCGTCGCGGGCATCGTGGGCCTCAGACTGTCCGCCTCAGCCTAGACAAGCAGCCAGGGGGCGGGGCAAGACCCGAGACTTGCGCAGGGCCTGCCTGGCGCACCTAGCGCAGCAGCACCGCCGCGTGCGACAAGAGCCCCTCGACGAGCCCTACGTCGTGCCACGCCCCCCTGGCTTCCCCCGGTAGACGATGTACTCGATCAACACCGTGATGTTGCTGGCCGGGATCCTGCTCCTGCTCGGCATCGCGTCGAGCAAGTTCTCCGCGCGGCTGGGCATGCCGGTGCTCGTGCTCTTCCTCGCCGTGGGGATGCTGGCCGGCTCCGAGGGGCTCGGCCGCATCGCGTTCGAGAACTACGGCTTCGCCAACAGCGTCGGCAGCGCCGCGCTCGCGCTCATCCTCTTCGACGGCGGCCTCCGCACGCCCCTGGGCTCCGTGCGGGCGGCGTGGCGGCCCGCCCTCTCGCTGTCGACCCTGGGGGTCCTCCTCACCTCGGCGCTCACGGGCCTCGCCGCGGCGTGGGTGCTGGACGTCCCCCTGCTGCACGGCATGCTCCTCGGCGGCATCGTCGGCTCCACGGACGCCGCCGCGGTGTTCTCCGTCCTCCGCTCGAGCGGCCTCACGCTGCCGGAGCGTTTGACGGCCACGCTCGAAGTCGAGAGCGGGTCCAACGACCCGATGGCGATCTTCCTCACCCTCGGCCTCATCGGCATCATCACGGGCACGGCCGATTCAGCCGGCGCGCTCCTCCTGATGTTCGTCCTCCAGTTCGGCGTCGGCGCGCTCGCGGGCGTCGGCGTCGGGCGCGCGGCGGCTTGGTCGGTCAACCGGGTCAACCTCGACCCGGGGCTCTATCCGCTGCTGGCGATGGCCTTCGGGCTGCTCGCCTTCGGGCTCGCCGCGGTGCTCGGGGGCAGCGGGTTCCTCGCCGTCTATGTCGCCGGGATCGTCCTCGGCAACAGCACCATCGTGTTCCGGCCCGGCATCTTCTTCTTCCACGACGCCGCGGCGTGGCTCGGCCAGATCGTCCTGTTCGTGATGCTGGGGCTGCTCAGCTTCCCGAGCCATCTGCTCGCCGTCGCGGGCGACGGGCTGCTTATCGCCCTCATGCTGATCTTCGTCGCGCGCCCCATCGCCGTGGTGGCCTCCGCACTCCCGTTCGGGTTTCGCCCGCGCGAGCTGGCCTTCCTCTCGTGGGTCGGCCTGAAAGGGGCCGTCCCGATTACGCTCGCCACCTTCCCGCTGATGGCGGGCGTGCCAGGCAGCGAGGTCCTGTTCAACGCCGTGTTCTTCGTCGTGCTCATCTCCGCCGTCACGCAAGGGTGGTCGCTGCCCATCGTGGCGCGCTGGCTGAAGCTCGGCCGCCCGGCGGACCCAGCGCCGCCGATCTCCGTCGAGATCAACGCGCTCCGGCGCGTGGACGGGCAGATCGTGGACTACACGGTGGCCCCCTCAGCGCGCGCGGCGGGCCGGCTCATCCGCGAGCTTGCGCTGCCGGAGGGAGCCCACATCACGCTGGTCGCCCGAGGCGGAGCGGTCATCATGCCGCGCGGCGCGACGGCGCTGAAGCCCGGCGATCACGTCTTCGTCGCCATGCGGACCCGGCTCAAGCCGCTGCTGGACCGGTTTTTCGACCCCGAGTCCGAGCCGTCGTCGCTTACGCCCGGCCTCACGCTCGGCTTCCGCGCCGAGAGCACGGTCGGGCAGCTCCACCACTTCTTCGGCATCCCGGGCCCCACAGGCGCGACCGAGCCCGTCGGCTCGCTCTTGAACACCGACAGCGAGCGCCGAGCCGCCCGCCTAGGCCCCTTCGCGGTCACCCCCGGCGACGAGCCAGACTACGTGACCCTCACCTACGCGCCCGACGCAAAAGCGCAAAAGGCGTCTGACGCCCAGACTGGGTCTGATTCATAACCCGGTCACGGCGCGCGAGAGAGATTGGCGACAGTGGG
>CAZNZH010000760.1:0-3025 GCA_964577445.1 uncultured Myxococcales bacterium | reverse complement strand
AGCCGGGCCCGGGCACCCACGTCAAGTGCGTGGTGCGCATCCGCGGCATGAGCGTGCGCGACGTGAAGGCCGATCTCGAGCTCAGCGTCGACGGCCGCGTCTGGGCGCAGATCGACGGCTGGGAGGACTGGCGCTTTGAGACCGACGATCGCCTCTGGGCGGTGATGCGCTCGGCGTCGCAGCACCTCTTCGCGGCGGTCGACCCGGCCGGCTTCGCGGTGGTGGACGATCCGGGGCGCTCGGCCTCCTCGCGGGATTACCTGGCGCGGCGCTTCCTCGGCGAGCGCGAGCGGGCCGCCTGGAGCGCGTCGGCGCCGCGGGCCAAGACCCCCTTTTTGTATGGCCGCATCGCGGTAAAAGACGCGGTGCGGGCGTGGCTGCGGGCCCACGGCGGGCGCGCCATGTGGCCGGTCGAGGTGGCCGTCCACGGCGACGACGCCGGCCGGCCCAGGGTGAGCGGCCCCTGGTCGCAGGATCTGCGCGTCTCCATCGCGCACAAAGACGAGCGGGCGGTGGCCATCTGCGCCGAGGGCCGCACGCCGGGCATCGATCTCGAGCTGGTCTCACCCCGTGATGACGCCACGGCGGCGTTGATCTCGGTGCCTGACGAGCTGGCGCTCCTCGAGCGGGCCGCGGAGACGTCGGGCGCCACCCGCGACGAGTGGCTCACGCGCGCCTTCGCCGCCAAAGAGGCGCTCGGAAAAGCGCGCGGCACCGGACTTGCCGGAAACCCGCGGCGATTCGTGATAAGCGATATCGCGACCGGCGACGAGGGCGTCCGCCTTCTGATCGACGGCGTGTGGGTGTGGACGGCGCGACGCGACGACCATGTCGTGGCTTGGACATTCGGGTGACGACCGTGAACCGAGACGAGACGCTGGCGGCAGTGGCGGACATCATCCGAGAGGTCATCGGCGAGGCGTGGGTCGACGAGACGCCCATCGGCCTCGAGACCTCGTTCAGCGACGATCTCGAGCTCGAGAGCATCGAGTTCGTCGCCTTGGCCGAGCGGCTGCAAGAGCGCTACGGCGAAGGCGTCGACTTCGTGGGCTGGCTGTCGCAGAAGACGCTGGACGACATCATCGGGCTGCGCGTGGGCGAGCTGGTCGAGCACATCCAGCAGTGCCAAGCCCAGTAGAGCCGGCCCGCGCTTCTCACCAGATCTTCGAGCGAGGGTCGGGAAATGCGGGCGAAGATGCGGCTTCACACGGTCGAGCTCGGGTCGGGGCCGCTGCTGGTGATGCTGCACGGGCTGGTCGTGGGCAATCTGGCGAGCTGGTATTTCACCGCCGCGCCCGCGCTGGCCGAGCGGTTCCGCGTTCGGATGTACGATCTGCGCGGCCACGGGCGCAGCGAGCGGCCGGCCGGCGGCTACGACCTGGAGACGATGACCGACGATCTCGAGGGCGTCATCGGGGACCACGCGGGCCCGGTCGTGCTCGTGGGCCACAGCTACGGCGCGCTCATCGCGCTGCGCTACACCGAGCGCCACCCGGAGCGCGTGGCCAGGCTGGCGCTGGTCGAGGCGCCGCTGCTCGAGGGCCACGCCGACGACCTGCTGGGCTTTCTCAAGCTCCCCGAGGCCGCGATGATCCAGGCGCTGCCTGGGGATCTGCGCGGCGCGCTCGAGGCGGGCGGGCGCCGGGCCCGGCGGCTTCTGGAGGGGCTGGTCGGCCTCGCGCTCGAGACCAGCCTGCTCAGAGACCTCGCTGGGACGCGGCCGCCCGCGGACAGCGCCATCGCCGGCCTGCGCTGCCCGGTGCTGGCGGTCTACGGCGAGTCGTCGGGCTGCCTCGCGGGCGCTGACCGAATCCGCGCCCTCTCGCCGTCGGCGCGCGTCGAGATCTTATCAGGCGGCCACTACCTGCCCGTCGAGGCGCCCGCCGCCCTCACCGCGCTGCTGTGCGACTTCGTCTTCGCCGACGCTGGCGCCGAGGCCGCCCATGGCTGAGGTCACCGTCAACGGCCTGCGCTTTCACGTTCAACGCATCGGCGAGGGCTCGAGCCCCGTGGTCTTCATCCACGGCCTGGTCATGGACAACCTGTCGAGCTGGTACTTCGCCGCCGCCACCCAGGTCGCCCGCGAGCACCCCGTCTTGCTGTGGGATCTCCGCGGCCACGGCCGCTCCGAGCGCCCCGCCACCGGCTACTCCGTCCCTCAAATGGTCAGCGATCTCCTGGGGATTTTGGACGCCTGCGGGGTCGAGGGCCCGGTTCACCTCGTCGGCAACAGCTTCGGCGGCCTCCTCGCCCTGGCCTTCGCCCTGGCCCACCCCGAGCGCACCAAGAGCCTGGTCCTGGTCGACGCCCACCTCTCCGACGCCGGGTTCGGCGCCGAGATGGCCGGGACCCTGGGCCTCGAGGGCGCCGCACGCGACCAGAAGATCGCGGATTCATTCAAGGATTGGCTGGGTCGCCACAGCGAGCGCAAGCGCAACCGCCTCGCCGAGACCGCCAGCGCGCTGGTCTACGGCACCAGCCTCGTCGCCGACCTCCAAGCCTCCGAGCTCTTCAGCGACGACGCCCTGGGCGACCTCGGCGCCCCAACCCTGTTACTCTACGGCGAGAGATCCGACATCCTGCACCGCGGACGCTACTTGGCCGTGACTTTGCCCCACGCGGAGCTGCGAGTGATCCCGGGCGCGTCCCACTCGGTCATCTGGGAAGCGACCGACACGGTGCGGGACGCCATCATCGCGTGGGCCACGGAGCATCGCTGAACCCATGGCGCGCTACCTCTTCGTCGTCCCGCCCCTGACGGGCCACATCAACCCCACCGTGTCCATCGCGGCCGCCCTCGAGCGCCGCGGCCACGAGGTCGCCTGGGTCGCCCACCCCGGCGCGTCGCGGCCGCTGCTGCCCGAAGGTGCCCGCATCTTCGCGCTGGACGACCGCATCCCCACCGAGCTGCGCGACGAGATGGCCGCCCGGGGCCGCGCCAACCGCGGGCTCGCCGCCTTCAAGGTCCTCTGGGAGGAGTTCTTCCTGCCCCTGGCCCACGCCATGCTGCCGGGCGTCGAGGAGG
>CAZNZH010000759.1:1439-3027 GCA_964577445.1 uncultured Myxococcales bacterium | reverse complement strand
CCTCGCGACCGCCGCACGCCACGATCGCCCCGCACGCCACAAACGCCACGACACCTCGTCCCCACACCATCGCGCCCTCCTCTTTCGCCGAGCCGCCGCCGCGGAGCATAGCAGAACCCCCGGCCGACACAGCCCCATCGGCTCGTCCTCAGCCACCGACCCCGTGAGTTCGTTGCCGCGGGCGTCCGGCGCTGACATGATGCGCGACCATGACGCGCCCACCCCTGATTTTCCTCTTGTTCGCGCTCGCCCTCGCCGCCTGCGAGCTCCCCCAAAACCAAGGGAGCGGCAAAGACGCCAGCGGCGGCGACACCGACGGCGCCACGCTCATCCGCACCTATCAGTACCTGCTGCTGGTCGATCACGAGAACGCGAAGGCGTCCCCGGTGCCGGGACCCGACATCGACGCCATCGTCTTCTTTCGGGACGGCGACTTCCGTTTCGCGGGGTGTTCTCAGGCCAGCCTCTACGGCCAAGACGAGCTCAAGTACCCCGAGAACCTCCACGCGGGTGTCGACGCGGCCACGCTCTCCGTGCGCGAAGATTCGCTCGCCGCCGGGTTTTTGAGCCTCGCCGGCGGCACGCTCTTCTGCGAGCTGCCGCTCGAAGTGCGAACGGGCGACTCGGTCATCGTGTGGGAGGTGGAGGGCGACAGCGCCGAGCGCTGGCAAGCCTCCTTCGCGGCCAAGGCAGACAGCGAGCGCATCCAGGCGCCGGTTCAGGAAGGCAGCGCCGAGTTCCTGGTCCCCTGAGCCTGTGACCCGCGACGGGCCGCGCGGGGTCGCCGCGACCCGCGCATCGGCTGGGCGACCGACCGCTTGGCCCAGCCCCCGCTCCTATGGTACGACGCCCGCCACGCGCCGGCGCCCGACCGCTGGGCCACATCGGCGCTAAGTACCTGTTCGGCAAAGGTTTTTCATGGCTCCCAAGACTCGTTATGGCGTTGGCGCGCTGGTCCTCACCGGCGCGGTCGCGTTGGCCCTCGGATTCGTCGCCGGGCGCGGCACAGCCCCCCACGGCGCCGCCGGACCGGAGCTGGTCTCGCCGGCCGGTGGCCCCGCTGGCGGCAGCTACACCGAGAAGAAGCTCGACCTGATGGCCTCGCCATCGAAGGGGCCGGAGGACGCGCGCATCCTGATCTACGAGATCAGCGACTTTCAGTGCCCCTTCTGCTCGCGCGTCACCCCGACGGTGGCGCAGATCGCCGAGACCTGGCCCAACGACGTGCGGATCATCTGGAAGAACAACCCCCTGAGCTTCCACGACAACGCCATGCGCGCCGCGATCGCCGCCATGGCGGCCGCGAAGCAGGGCCACTTCTGGAAGTTCCACGACACCGCGTTCGCCAACCAGCAGGCGCTGACCGACGCCGACCTCGAGAAGTACGCCCGGGAGCTGGGCATGGACATGGCGCAGTTCAAGGCCGACATCGCCGACCCCAAGATCAAGCAGAAGGTCGAGGCCGATCAAGCCGCGGCCATAGCGCTCGGCGCGACGGGGACCCCGGCCTTCTTCGTCAACGGCGTGAACCTCTCTGGCGCCAAGCCCTTTGAGGAGTTCAAGGCCGAGATCGAAAAGCAGCTCGCCC
>CAZNZH010000759.1:0-1429 GCA_964577445.1 uncultured Myxococcales bacterium | reverse complement strand
CACCGAGCTGGAGGCTGCCGGTACGCCACGCAAGGACGTCGCCCGCAAGCTCGCCCTCGAGTCGGGGGCCGAGGGCGTCAAGTACCTCAGGTACCTCGTCGACGAGGTGCCCGCGCCCAAGCCTCCGAAAAACGAGCCGAAGAAGGGCTCCGAAGAGGACACGACGACCGTGTGGCGTGTGCCCGTCGACGATGAGGTCGAGCACATCAAGGGCCCCAAGCACGCCCCCGTCACCATCGTGGAGTTCTCGGATTTTCAGTGCCCCTTCTGCTCGAAGGTGCTGCCGACCTACAAGCAGATCCACGAGACCTATCCCGAGACGGTCCGCATCATCTTCAAGCAGAACCCGCTGTCCTTTCACGAGCATGCGCAGCTCGCCGCCGAGGCGTCGCTGGCCGCGGGCGCTCAGGGGAAGTTCTGGGAGATGCACGACATGCTCTTCGAAAACCAGGGCGCGCTGACGCGGCCTGATCTCGAGAGCTACGCCGAGAAGCTCGGCCTGGACATGGCGAAGTTCAACAAAGCGCTGGACGACGGGACCTTCAAGGCCAAGACGGCCGAGGACCAGGCGCTGACCGAGCTGGTGCAGGCCCAGGGGACCCCTGCGGCCTTCATCAATGGTCGCAAGCTCTCCGGCGCGAAGCCCTTCGAGGAGTTCAAGGCCATCATCGACGACGAGCTGAAGAAGTCGCAGAAGCTGCTGGACGCTGGGACGGCGCTGGCGGATCTCTACCCGAAGATCATCAAGGACGGGAAGGTCTTCAACCCGCTGGACACCAAGGTCGTCCGCATCAGCGAGGTCGAGGGCGCCGGCTCCAAGGGCCCGGCCGACGCGCCGATCACCATCACCGAGTTCTCGGACTTCCAGTGCCCGTACTGCTCGCGCGTCGGCGACCCGCTCAAGCAGTTGGTCGCGAAGTACCCGACCCAGGTGCGCGTGGTGTTCCGCAACTTCCCGCTCGACTTCCACAAGAACGCGCAGAAGGCCGCCGAGGCGTCGCTGGCGGCGCAGGCCCAGGGCCGATTCTGGGACATGCACGACATCATGTTCCAGAACCAGAAGAACCTGGAGCTCGACAACCTCACGGCCTACGCCGAGCAGATCGGGCTGGACATGGCCAAGTTCAAGGCGGACCTGGACTCGGGCAAGTACGCGGCGGCCGTCAAGGCCGACATCGCCGAGGGGCAGCGCGCCGGCGTGCGCGGGACCCCGACGGTGCTCATCAACGGGCGCAAGTACTCGCCGTCCGGCGGGTACACGGTCGAGGGGCTCGAGAAGATCCTGACGCGCGAGCTGGGGCTGCGCCCGGAGTAGCCGGCGGGCTGCGAACGGCGAGACGAAACCTGCGGGAGGATGCAGCGATGGACGCGGTGCGCTCACGATTCGAGGCGGCCTACGACGACCGAGCCCTCTTGGCCGACAGCGCCC
>CAZNZH010000758.1:0-3028 GCA_964577445.1 uncultured Myxococcales bacterium | reverse complement strand
TGACGGGCCCTGGCTCAGCGCCCTGATCCTCGACATTAAGCGCTACCAAGAGACGCTGAACAAGGCCAAGCCGTCTCCAGGCCTGACGGTCGATGGTTGCCCACTCGACAGGACCATGGACGCGGCGGGCATCGATGTGCAGAAAGTCTGTAACAGCGGGGGCGGAGCTGGGAGGGCCGGACAGCGGAGCGTGCCGGCGCCTCCGGCCACACCCAAAACACCGACTGCAGCTAAGCCTCCGGCCACACCCAAGACACCGACCGCAGCTAGGCCTCCAGCGACGGCTTCACCACCGCCTCGCCCGACCTCTAAGGACGGCACTCCCCCCCGGGGCGCTGCGGGGGGCTCAGCCGCGGCGGACGCCAAGCAGCAGCCGCCCGCGAGCGAGCTGCCGCCAACGAAACCGGGGCAAACGCCCGTAGACACACCGCCGAGCGTGCCCTAGCCGCCCAGCACGAGGTTTCTGGCGTACGCCCATTGCCGACCGCCTGCTCTCTGGGTAGCCTCAACCCGCCCACCGAAAGACGAGGTGCGATGATGCAATGCAGCAAGTGCGGCAGCCCGGTAGCGCCGGGGAAGAAGTTCTGTTCGCACTGCGGAAATCCTGTGATGGAGGCCGGCAAGGGCTACCACGAGGCTCCGCAGCGTTCGTTCGTGCCGCAGCCGGGCGCAGGCGGCGGCAACCACAAGCCGACCGAGCTGGAGACCCAGCATCAGCCGGGCGGCCCGCAGATGTTCGGGGGCGCAGCCCAGGCGACGGTTCCCGAGAGCGACGAGCCTGGTTGGCGACCGCAAGGAGCGGGGCCGGTCGCCGGGAGGACCGTGATGCACGAGGAGGTGGCCAAGCCGCTCGCCGGCTGGTTGGTCATCGTCCGAAGTCGTGAACAGGGCTTGCTGTACCGCGATATCCCTGTGTTTGTTGGGCAAAATCGACTGGGCCGAAACCCGATGCATGGTCCGCACTGCATCCCCGACGCGGCGGTCTCCAACGACCATGCGATGGTCGTGGCGAGAAGAGACGCCGACGGGTTTCATGCCCAGATCACCGATATAAGCAGCGACAAGAACCACACGGCCGTGAACCAGAAGCCGATTCAGACGGCGAACTTGAGCGAGGGTGACCGCGTAAAAATCGGCGGCACGACCTCCGTCTGGGTACCGCTTCCGTCCCTCCGAGCGACCAAGTGACGACGCGGTCCTGCGCCTACGGATTGTCGAAGCGCAGAACGGAGCCGCCCAGCTCGACATGATCGCCCGCTTTTAGCGGGTACCGGTCCCCCTTCCGGAGTCGGGTACCGTTGACGAGGGTCTTGCCGTCGGACAGCGAAGTGAGCCCCCACCCGTCGTTGCCCAGTCGGAACTCGGCGTGAACGCGGCTGATGGATGAGTCGCCACCGTCCACCGGGAACGCGAGATCTACCTTGCTCGCTTCACGTCCAGCGACGCACGGTGAACGCAGGATCCCATAGCGGCGCCCCTTCAGTGGTCCGTCGAGCGCGAAGAGCACCGCCAGGGCGGTTCTGGACTGGTTAGCCGCTTGGCGCGCCAGTTCTTTCGCCTTCTCTTCGGCCGTGGCCCGAGCTTCTTCCGCCTCGATCTTGCGCGCCGCCTCCTGATCCTCCAGCCGAACGCCGAGCTCATCTTGCAAGCGTGCGAGGCTGGCTTCCTGAGAATGCTGGTAGGCCGCGAGCTGCCGGCTGCGGCGGCGCATCAGCAGGATCACGAAGATGATGAGGAGGAGCGCCGCGCTGCCGCCGATTCCACCGATCAGAGTCCACTGCCGCTTCGATTCGGTGCTCGCCAGGTGCTCGTCCACGCGCGCCTTGTTCTCAGCCAACGCCGCGAGATACGCGTCACGTTCCGCGGCCTTCGCCTCGGGTATCTTCTCGACGTGCAAATCCAGCCCCACCGAGCGCTCCTCCTCCCCCGCGGGGGCCACCTCGACGCGGGCGGCGACGTCGCCTTTTCGCCAGAAGAAGAGCGGGGCCTCGAACTCCACCCGGACCTGCCGCGCGAGCGGCTCAAGGGAGGCGCTGAAGGCCTCGGCGACCGCTTTCGGCGTCGGGCTCTCAAGGAAGTTCTTGGCCCGGCCGGTGACCATGGCGATGCGCTCAAGGTCCCGGTGGGTTTGGCCAGACTTCCCGACGCCGACCGTGAAGATGGTGGGCGGATCGGCGAGTCGGTTGTATCGCGTACCGAACAACTCGATGACATCATCGCTGCCGTGCTTATCCCCGTCCGAAAAGAGGAACACGGCCCGACGGCCGGGCAAGCTCGGCAGCGGAATCCGATGCAGGGTCTCGTCGACGAGTTTTGCGAGGGCGTCGAAGAGTCGCGGCTTGGGGAGTTTCCCAAACTCGAACGTGTCCAGCGCCTGACGCACGGCAGGAAGATCGTCCGTGGGCTGCACAAGGACCTCTAGCCCGTCGTAGATGCGCGCGACAATCACACGGTCGGCCGGTTTCAGTTGCAGCAAGACGGCCTCGGCGGTTAAGCGAGCGCGATGGTACGGCGTCGACGGGTCCTGGCTCCACACCCCCTCCTTTTCGCCGTTCATACTTGCGGTTCCGTCGATCAGGAACGTGATGAGCAGGCCTTCCTCGGGCCCACTCCGCGAGGCGAAATCGGACGCCTTCGCGACGGCTGTCGATGCGGGCGGCTCTGGCGGGGCGGGCCAGCCCAGGGGTGCCCCGGCCTCCTCCGCTGCTTGGATCAGCACCTTGGCCTGGTCGACAGCTTCGAGGAGCGCGGCGTCGGGCTGGCCCTGAAACTGGGCTTCGATCTCACCGCCGGTCCAGGCTGTGTCCTGCAGGTCGAGGTACACCCGGACTGACGGGTACTTGGTAACGTTTGGGGCTTGCAGGACAGTGGGGGTCTTGGGCCCAGCGTAGGCGGCGCCCGCCGGTAGGATCACCAGAAGCGCTGGTATCACGAATCGAGCGAGCACCAAGGTAACCTCCGAACCGAACTGAACCGAACACCCGGACGAGCACGCCGGGCCATGCGCAGGATGCGCCCAGAGCTATAG
>CAZNZH010000757.1:0-3028 GCA_964577445.1 uncultured Myxococcales bacterium | reverse complement strand
GTACTGGTCGCGGGTCTCGAAGTCCATCTGCCCGTACACGCCCGCCGGCTCCGCCCGGAGGATCGCCTCGGTGGCGCTGCTCGCCTCGACGAGCTCGTGCCAATCGGTAGCGCCGACGAGCCGCAGGCTGGCGATGCTGTGGGCCATCGAGGCCTGGTCCGCCGCCTGGGTCTGGCTCTCGGCGCGCACGACCTCCTCGATGGTCTGCCCGGCGCCGGCGAGCCGCTGCTCCAGCCACGCCAGCACGAGGTTGGTGGCCGCTCCGTGGCCTCTGAAGGCCTGCGTGAACTGCGCGACGAAGGCCGTCGACAGGGGCGGGTCCTCGCGGACCATGTCGGCCAGCGCCACGAGGGCGTGGTCCGGCTCGTTCGAGGGTGCGTCGATCCGCTCCGCCCACCCACGGGCGCAGTCGCGATGAGCCCGCTGCCGGACCATGCTCACGGTGGTCTGGGCCAGGTGCTCCATGAGCGCGAGCCTCAGCATGGTCGGGACGGACCACAGCTCGTCCAGGCTCAGGTGCGTCACCGATTGATAGGCCGCCAGGTAGCGCGTCAGCCCGTCCTCGTCCACGCGCCCCGCGACATGGGCCACGAACTCGAGGATGAGCCCATAGACGCGGGGCAGCCCGGCCGCGTCGCCGCCAGCGAGCCGTGGGAGCTGGCGGGCGTGGCCTCGCGGCAGGTGTTTGCGCGCGAGGGCGGTCTGCTCCTCGATGAGGTGGTAGTTGTCGAGCAGCCACTCGGCGGCCAGTGACGGAGGGCCGCCCGCGTCGTATGTGCTGGAGGTGAGGCCGTGGCAGCGGGCGATCACCCGCTCGGCATCGGCCAGCCGCTGGAGGAGCTGATCGCCTCGACCGCGACGCCCGAGCTCATGCGTGGCGGCCAGCGCCCTGGCGCGCAGCTCCAACTGCTCGATCGAGAAGACCTCGCTGCGCACAGGCCGCAGGCCGGCGCTCCCCCCTTGAAGCTCCTCCGCCCAGCGGACGAGGGCGGCCGGCGAGATCGGGCGCGGCGCCGTTCGGAACCAGGCCAGCGCCCTCCGGAGGGGGCGTCTCGTCACTCGGGACCTCACGCCTCGGCGGCCGATCCGGCCGGCCGCCCCACGCGCCGCGGGCGCTCCGCGGGCGACCCCGGAGCCTCGACGCGCCGGACCCCGGCCTGCTCGCGGGCGGTGTGCCGCCGGATCCTGTGCGCACGGGCTGACATGCCGATCTTCCCTCGTCTGGGGCGCGCTCGCTCGGTGGTGCCGGGGCGGTCACGGGGGCGCCTCGGCCCCATGACCAGGCCCCGGCGCTTGCATCATTCGAGCCACGCCCCTCATTCGCCCCACACGCGCCCCGCGGCCGCGGCGTCGGCGAGCACGACGGCCTCGGCGCCGTGGCGGGCTCGGGCGAGATGCCCCACGACCCAGGCAGAACGCCCCGCGCCGCCGGGGCCCGTGGGCGATACTCCACAGCAGTGCTGGATATCGCGCATCTCGACGCGGGGCGCTACGTCGCCTGGCGCCCCAGCGGCTCAGCCAGGACGCGGCGGCGCACCTTCGACGACGCCCGCGCGCCCCTTCCGAGGCCACAGGCGCGGAGAGCCCTCGGCGAGCGCGGGCCATCGAGAAGGCGCCGGCTGAGCTGGCACGATGCTTGCTGTCTCCCATGCCTCATTGCGATGGATCGCGTCTGGTCGTACTGAGACGGCGGCGTTGAACGCCGCCATCAAGAAGAAGGCGCGCGCGCCCGCCACGCTGCACGCTCGGGACGAGGATGAACGTGGGATCGATGAAGGCCAACACCATGAGCGTCGCTCCCTCCACCGCCAACCTCGGCACCGTCATCTCCGTCCGCGGCAGCGTGGTGGATGTCCGCTTCGACGGGCGGCTGCCTGCGATTTACTCGGTGCTGCGCGCAGGCCAACAGCGGCAGATCGTCATCGAGGTCCTGGCGCAGCGCGATGCGCGCCATGTGCGCGGGATCGCGTTGACGCCCACGCAGGGTCTCGCGCGCGGGATGACGGTGGAGGACAGCGGGGGTCCGTTGAGAGCGCCTGTGGGGAAAGGGATTCGCTCGCGGATGTTCGACGTGTTTGGCCACGTCATCGACCGCGGAGCGCCGCTGGCCGATGTCGAGTGGCGCTCTGTCCATCGAGCTCCGCCACCGCTCACGCGACGTTCGACCAAGGCGGAGATCTTCGAGACGGGCATCAAGGTCATCGACGTGCTGGTGCCCCTCGAGCGCGGCGGCAAGGCGGGGCTCTTCGGCGGGGCGGGCGTGGGCAAGACCGTGCTGCTCACCGAGATGATCCACAACATGCTCGGCCACCATGAGGGCGTCAGCATCTTCTGTGGGATCGGTGAGCGCTCTCGCGAGGGCGAGGAGCTCTATCGCGAGATGAAGGAGGCCGGTGTCCTCCCCAACATGGTGATGGTCTTCGGCCAAATGAACGAGCCGCCGGGCGCTCGGTTCCGGGTGGGGCATGCGGCCCTGACCATGGCCGAGTACTTTCGAGATGACGAGCACCGCGATGTGTTGCTGCTCATCGACAACATTTTTCGCTTCATCCAGGCCGGCATGGAGGTCTCCGGCCTGATGGGGCAGATGCCGTCGCGCCTGGGCTATCAGCCCACGATGGGGACCGAGCTCGCGGGCTTGGAGGAGCGCATCGCCAACACCGACGCCGGCGCCATCACATCGATCCAGGCCGTGTATGTGCCAGCGGACGATTTCACCGACCCCGCGGCGGTGCATACGTTCTCCCATCTCTCCGCGTCGATCGTGCTCTCGCGCAAGCGGGCGAGCGAGGGGCTGTTTCCGGCCATCGACCCACTTCAATCCGGCTCGCAGATGGCCACCGCCAGCGTCGTCGGAGAGCGGCACTACGCCTTGGCGCAAGAGATCCGGCGCACGCTGGCGCAATACGCCGAGCTCAAAGACATCATCGCCATGCTCGGCCTCGAGCAGCTCTCGCCGGAGGACCGCAAGGTGGTCGCCCGCGCCCGCCGGCTGGAGCGGTTTTTGACTCAGCCCTTCTTTACGACC
>CAZNZH010000756.1:0-3036 GCA_964577445.1 uncultured Myxococcales bacterium | reverse complement strand
CGAGGGCACGCTTCTGTCGGACTTGCAGGCCCTGGCACGCGAGGTCAGAGCCCCCGGCTACGACGCCCACCAAGGCGAGCGCGCCGCCGCCGCGGCCGTCTGCTGGCTCGAGGAGCGAAGCGACTGGTTGCTGATCTTCGACGACGCCAACACGCCTGACCTCGTACGGCGCTGGTGGCCCTGGGAAGGCGGCGGGCACGTGCTGGCGCTGACGAGCAAGTCGCGATGGCAAGGCGCGACCGACGTTGTCGCGCTCGGCCGGCTGTCCGACCCAGAGTCCGCCGCGCTCCTGGCGCGCCGAGCCCCCGAACCCATCGACGCCACCGAAGCAAAAGCGCTGGCCCACGCGCTGGGCAACCACCCCCTCGCCCTGCGCCTGGCTGCCGCGACCCTCGCCGAGCTCGGTATCACCCTCCGCACCTATCGCCAGCGGCTCGCCGTCCACCACGACGCGCTGATGGACGAGCCAGACCCCGAGGACCACCGCGACAGCCGCGCCACGGCCCTCAGCCTCCGCGCTGCCTTTCGCGTGGCCCTACAAGGCACCAGCGAAGCGGCCCCCGAAGCGCCAAGCGTCCTGGCCCTCGCCTCTGCCTTCGCCTCCGAGGATATCCCTCTGGAATGGCTTGGAGAGACCTCGAAAAACGACGCCGGGACCGCCGCCGCCGAGGCGCCGACCGAGGCCGCATCCGAAGCCGCCTCAGCGACCGGCCTAGCAGCCGCCCTGACCGCCCTCGCGGCCCACGGCCTCATCACCCTCGCGACCGCCACCGTCGCCGTCCACCCCCTCATCCGCCGCCTCGCCCACTCCGGCCTCACCCCGCCCGAGCGCCGCGCCGCCTTCGAAGCCGCCGCCCGCGCCGTCCTCGAAGCCTTCCCCGAACACGTCGACGACCCCGCCACCTGGCCCGCCGAGGAGCGCCTCGTGCCTCACGTCGAGTCCATCCGCGCCCGCGCCACCGGAGCCGCGCTCGCCTCGCCGTCCCAAGCCCTGCTCCTCAGCCGCGCCGCCACCTACGCCGTCCAGCGCTACCGCACCGACGCCGCCCACTCGCTGTGCGCCCGCGCCCACGCCATCGCCCTACGCGCCGTCGGCCCCGAGCACCCCGTCACGGCCGCCTGCACCCGCGACCACGCCTACGTCACCATCCAGGGCGGCCCCGAGGCCTCCGCCGCCCCCTACGCCGCCATGTCCCTGGCCCTGACCGAGAGAGTCCAAGGCCCCGCCCACCCCGACACCGCCCGCGCCGCCCACCTGTACGCCTACGCCGCCAGCCGCCAACACGGCGCCGCCGCCGGCCTCCCACACCACGAAAGAGCCGTCGCCATCTGCGAAAAAGCCCACCCGCCCGGCGCCCTCCCCACCGCCAAAGCCCGCCTGAACCTCGCCAACCTCACCTGGCTAAACCACGCCGACGCCGGCAAAGCCCGCCCCCTCTATGAGCAAGCCCTCCCAGTCTTCCAATCCACCCTCGGCCCCGCAGCCAAAGAGTCCCAAATCACCCTCATCCGCCTCGCCGATGTCTGCCAAGCCCAAGGCGACACCGCCGCCGCCCAAGCCCACCTGGCCGCCGCCCTCGCCGCCGCCCAAACCGCCGGCGACCCCCTCGTCGCCGCCGCCCTCCACTCAAGACTGGCAGCTATCCTCGAACAAATCGGAGCCCCCGCCGCTGCCGTCACCCACCTCGAGTCCGCCCTGGCCATCCACGACCGCGTCCTCGGCCCCCTCCACGGCGAAACCACCGACACCCTCGAGTCCCTGGCCACCCTCCAAGAATCCCAAGCCAGCCCGCTGGCAGCCCGCCCCCACCGCGAGCGCCTCTTAACCGCCATCCAAGCCCGCTTCGGCACGCGCGACCCCGTCACCATCCCCCACCTCGAAGCCCTAGCCGCCAACCTCAAGTCCACCGGCGACCACGCCGCCGCCCGCGAGCTACGAGATCAGGCTCAGAAGATCGCGTCCGAGAGCCTGTAGTCGCCTGGCGAATCCCGCGCGGTACCGTGCTCGAGCGCCGCCCCGACACCCCCGTGCCGAAAGCTCGCTTCCCAAATGGCGACGCCGCGAAGGCCCGTGCTAACCTTCAGCGATGGTCGATTCTGACTCCGACTTCGGACACAAGTTCTTCCGGGCCCTGAGCTTCGACGCCATCGAGCAGGACGATCCGCGGTACGTCCCGCTGCGGGAGGGCGGCAGCCACGACCCGGTCAAGCTGATGGTCTACCCGATCCAGTCGATGCAGACGGAGAGCGTCCAGCTCTTCTCCGGCTATCGCGGTTCTGGCAAGACCACCGAGTTGAAGCGCTGCGAGCGGAAGCTCACCGAGTTGGGCTACCACGTCGTCTTTATCGACCTTGAGGATTACTTCAACCTTGCCACGCCGATCGACGTGACGGACTTCCTCATCGGCCTCGCCGCGGCCTTTGGCGAGAAGCTGAAGGCCGACGAGCTGCTGGGGAAGGACGCCACACACGAGAGCTACTGGGAGCGCGCCGCGGCTTTTCTAAGCCGCACCGAGATCAGCCCGACCGAAGTGTCGACCGGGGCAACGGGCTTGTCCCTTAAGGCGGGACTAAAGCAGGACCCAACATTTCGCCAACAGCTTCAGGAACGACTCGCCGGGCATCTGGGCGCGCTCGTGGCCGAGGTGCGCTCCTTTTTCGCGGACTGCGTCGCTCGGATGAGGTCGCGCCACGGCCCGGACGCCCGCATCGTCCTCATCGCCGACTCACTCGAGCGCATACGCGGCACCTTGAAGAACGCCGACGAGGTACACCAATCCGTCGAGCGACTCTTCACTCAGCACAGCGAAAAGCTGCACTTCGATGGCATCCACGTCATCTACAGCGTCCCCCACTACCTCAAGGTGCTGCACCCCAACCTGGAGAGCTTCTACTCGGGCGCATCCTTTGAGGTGCTGCCCTCGCTGAAGGTCCGGGAGCGCCAGGTCGGCGAGCGGGAGGGCGCCCCCTGCGAGGGCACGCTTGTGAAGCTCCGCACGGTGGTCGAGAAGCGAGGCGATTGGCGGCGCTTGCTCG
>CAZNZH010000755.1:1287-3040 GCA_964577445.1 uncultured Myxococcales bacterium | reverse complement strand
CCTTCCACGCGCCCTGGCGCCGCCCGCGCACAAACCGCCCCGCCGCCAGCAAGGTCCGCGCCGGTGACCACACCGTGAACTCGCCGTGCCTCACCCCGGCGACGTAGGGCCCACGCATGAGGTTGCCCTCCTCGGTCTCGACGACCCACTCGCCGCTCATCGCACCCTTCGCGTATTCGCCGCGGGTGACGACGTCGCCGGCCATGTTCCAGATGGTCCACGTCCCCGCCCTCCGCCCCGCCTCGTACGCGCCCGAGACGCGCCGGCCGTCCGGCTCCCACTGCTCGAACGCCCCGCTCAGCTCCCCCGCGGCGTAGCTCGCCACGACCTGCTTTTTCCCGCTGGGCGCCCACTCGGTCCACTGGCCCTCCATCCGGCCCTCATGCCACGCGCCGCGCTGCTTCATCACGCCCGACGGGTACCAAGCGGCCGACGGGCCCTCACGAAACTGGACGCCGGTCTTCAGGTCGACCATCTCGCACCACTGCTCCGTCGCGGCCGGCGGCGAGCCCCCCTGAACCGTGCTGCCCTCGGGACACGAGAGCGCCGCGAGCGCGAGGCTTGAGACACAGAGCAGCCCGAAGGCGAGCGGGAGCGCGACCAGGCGGTGAGCGGACATCTCGACGTTCTCCTGGGGCGGGGAAGCCCCAAAGCCGTTGTCCTACACCTATCGGTCCGCCGCAGCGCCCACTTGACCACGAAGATCTCGGGCTGGCGCTCGACCCTGGCTGCGCGCGCGCGCCCGGCGGCGCGGGTCAAGCCAGCCCGAGATCACTCGCCGGCCCCCGGGACCTCCAGCGGCAGCCCCTCGGCGCGCCACTGGCGGATGCCGCCGGCCATGGAGCTGACGGCGCGGTAGCCCATGCGCTGGAGATTGTCCGCGGCCAACGCCGAGCGGAAACCGCCGCCGCAGTAAAGGATGATCGGCGCGTTCTTGTCTGCGACGACCTCGCGGATGTCGCGCTCGAGGACGCCGCGGCCCAGGTGGATGGCGCCAGCGCAGCGGTCCACCGCCCACTCGCGGTCCTCGCGGACGTCGATGAGCAGCGCGGGCGGGGACGCCTTTTGGGCCGCGAACGACTCGGCCACCG
This sequence comes from uncultured Myxococcales bacterium, assembly GCA_964577445.1. Lineage (GTDB taxonomy): Bacteria > Myxococcota_A > UBA9042 > PHBI01 > JACKFB01 > JACKFB01. Next base: position 1,949 of record CAZNZH010000755.1, on the reverse strand, counting down.
AGCGCTCGGCGACTCGGGTGCGCGCGTCGTCGCACAGGGCGACAAAGTCGGGGTCATGGGTGCTGTGTGCCACGGTGCTCCTCGTGCTCGGCGTGCTCGGCGCGCTCGGCGTGCTCAGCGTGCTCGGCGTGCTCGGCGTGCTCGGCGCGCTCGGCGTGCTCGGCGGGGTCGGCGTGCTCGGCGGGGTCGGCGGGGTCGGCGGGGTCGGCGGGGTCGGCGGGGTCGGCGAGGTCGGCGAGGTGGTCTACGGGCGCGCCGCGGGTCTGCTTTTTCGAGGTGGCGGCGCGGCGGTGGCGGATGAGCTCGGCGACGATGGAGACCGCGAGCTCGTCGGGGGTCTCCGCGGAGATGTCGAGGCCGATGGGGGCGCGGGCGCGGGCGATGGTGGCGTCGTCGAGGCCCGCGATCCGCAAGGCGCGGGCTGCCTTCTTGACCTTCTGGGTGCTGCCGATCATCCCGACGTAGGCGGCCTCGGTGAGCAGGGCGCGGCCGAGGATCTCGCGGTCGTGGTCGTGGTTGTGGGTGGAGATGACGACGAAATCCCGGGGCGACAGCGGCGTGCGGGCCAAGACGTCGCCGTGGGGCTCGACGAGGCGCTCGGCGTCGGGGAAGCGCTCGGGCGAGTTCCAGTCGGGGCGCTCGTCGACGACCGTGACGCCGAA
>CAZNZH010000755.1:0-1277 GCA_964577445.1 uncultured Myxococcales bacterium | reverse complement strand
TGCGCGCGGCCAGGGCGGCGGTGGGCTGCGCGACGTGGCCGGCGCCGAAGATCAGCAGCCGCGGCGGCGCGTCGACGGGCTCGATGAAGACCTCCATCTGACCTCCGCAGCACATGCCGAGCTCGGCCTGCAGGTTGAACGTGAAGAGCTCAGCGCGGCCAGTGGCGGCGGCCGCGCGGGCGTGCTCGAGGACGACGTGCTCGACGCGCCCGCCGCCGATGGTACCGATCAGGCGGCCGTCGTCGAGCAGCAACAGGCGCGCCCCGACGACCTGGGGCGCGTGCCCGCGCACCGCGGTGACGAGCGCCATGACGCCAGCCTGTCCAGCCGCCCGCGCTCGGGCCAGCGCCTCGAAGATATCCGCCATGCGCCCCCGGCCGGAATAGGTGTCAGACGCCGGTGGGTGGCTCGGGGGTGCGCCCCCACAGCCAGGTCAGCGCCAGCGGGATGGCGTCGAAGGGCTCAGCATGCACGGTGTCGTCGCCGCCGAAGCTGGCGCGCAGGCGCCACCCGCCGCCGTCCAGGGCGTAGACCTCCAAGGTCTCGCTGATGGGGTCGATGAGCCACGCGTGCCCGACCCCCGCGCGGGCGTAAAAGGGCAGCTTCAGCACGCGGTCGACCCGCTGGGTGCCGGGCGAGAGCACCTCGCACACCCACTGCGGCACCAGCCTGACCTGCGCCGTCTCGAGCCGCTCGGGCATCACCTCGACACGCCAGCCCGCGAGGTCGGGGACCACCGGGTCAAACCCCGGGTCGACGCCCAGGCTCAGCTCCGGCTCGAAGACGATGCGCCAGCCCCCCGGCCCGCCCAGCCCCCGACCGAAGGGTAGCACCAACGCGGCGGTGAGCTCCGACACCACGGTCGCGTGAGGCATGGCCGGCCGCTGACTCACCACCAGCTCACCGCCCAGGATCTCGCCGACCACATGCGGCGGCAGCGCCTCCACATCGGCGTAGGTCGCTCGGCGAGCTGTCTCAAGCGCGTGACTCATACCCAAGAGCCTACCGCCCCACCGCCCCCGTGTCGACGCACTGAGCCACCTCCCACGGACGACGCCGCTGCCATCAGCGCTGCTCGGTCTAGTCCTCCAGCCGATACATCCGAACGACTCCCGCCCGGATGATCCAAAGTCGTCCTGCGATCTCGGTGGTCTCAAGCGCGCTGATGAGGGTCTCCACCGCCTCGACGAGGTCGTCGGACGATGGCGACGGGTGCAACCTTAGGGGTTGGCCCAAAACAAGGTGTGCAACCAAGGTGGGTGGATCGGTGCCGAGGT
>CAZNZH010000754.1:0-3045 GCA_964577445.1 uncultured Myxococcales bacterium | reverse complement strand
GGCCTGTAACCCCATCACCGACGAGGGCTGCACGGCCGGCCAGACCTGCTCGTATAACCCCGGCAGCACCAAGCCGCTCTGCGTCGGCAAGGGCGTGCTCGTGGCGACCGCTGCCTGTGGCGACGACCTCGGCTCCTGCGACCACGGCATCTGCCTGAGCCTCAACGACACGGGCAACCTCTGCTACGAGTTCTGCAAGATCAACGCGCACTGCCCGACCGACAGCGAGTGCCTGGAGCTGACCGGCTCGGCCTATAAAGTGTGTAAGATCTCGGGCATCTACAAGAACTGCGAGCTGATGGGCGACGCCGCGTGCGGGGCCGGCAAGGCGTGCTACGCGACCTCCGATGAGCCCGAGCCCATCTGCTTGCCCGTGGGCGACGCGGCGGACGGGGAGAGCTGCGGCGACGTGGCCAACGGCTGCGCGGCCGGGCTGGCCTGCGTGAACACGGCGTGTACGCGCCTGTGCGACAAGGCCGCCGCCAAGCCCTGCGGCGACGAGTTCACCCAGTGCTCGAACTACCCCGACGCCAACTCGAAGGTCGGCATCTGCGTCAAGTAGCGCGGCGTGGCGGCCGCAGGCGGGTCAGCAGCAGCAGCGCGAAGAGCAGCAGCCCGGCGCCGCCGTGACCGATGACGCGGTGCAGCAAATCCGAGGACGGGCAGTGGAGCTGGGTCGCCACGAAGGCGACCAGCCCGCCGGCGCCAGCGATGGCTCCCAGGCGCCACCCGACCGGGCGCCGCCCCCGCTGAAAGAGGCCCGCGGCGACGCCGACGACGGCCGCGGCCGCGAAGCCCAGGCCCAGGCAGGCCAGCCCCGGGTCGGACGCGGTGATGGGGCCGAGCCCCGTGGCGCCGAACACGTCGGGCAGAAAGCCCAGGGCGACCGGCAGGAACAAGATCGCCGCCGCCACCACCCACCCGAGCCGCCCCAGAGGCCGCTGGTGGGCGCCGCGCAGACCGACCGCCGTGGCGAGCGCCACCAGGGCCGCGAGCCCCGCGAGCGTCGCCGCTTCGCCCAGGACCGAGCCAGCGCTGAGGTCGGAGCGGAGCCCGAGCGCGCTCAGCAGCACACCACCGGCCACGATCGCGATGCCCGCCGCCAGCGACGCGCGCGCCCAGGTCGGCAGCGACCTCAGCCGCTCGCGAAACCCCTGCGGCGCGTCGAAGGCCGTCGCCTCGAGCCGGCCCAGCACGGCCTCGAGCTCCGCCCGCGCGACCGGGCATCGACCCACGGTGGCGCGGTCGGCGCGCACGGGATCGGGCAGCGGGAGGCGTTCTTCCATCGAGGTTGGCTACGGTCGTCGGTCGCCTTTGGTTACCGCGCCTTCCTCACCCGACCGTCGGCAGCAGCTCGCCCCTCACGCGCCCCTCGAGGATGCCGCGCACCGCGATGACGATGTCCGCCATCGAGGTGCCCGGCGTGAAGATCTGCGCGACGCCGCCCGCTCTGAGCGTGGCGGCGTCCTCGTCGGGGATGATGCCGCCGACGAACATCGCGATGTCGCTCGCGCCGCGCTCGCCGAGCAGCCGCAAGATCTCGGGCACCAGGTGGTTGTGGGCGCCGGAGAGGATGGACACGCCGACGAGGTCGACGTCCTCCTGGACCGCGGCCTGGGCGATCATCTCGGGGGTCTGGTGCAGCCCCGTGTAGATGACCTCGAAGCCGGCGTCGCGGAGCGCCCGGGCGACGACCTTGGCGCCACGGTCGTGGCCGTCGAGGCCGGGCTTGGCCATGAGGATGCGATAGCGGCGGTCGGTCACGTCATTTCCCTCGATATGTACTGACTATCCGAAGCACTTCAGCCGCCCGAGCGGGCGTAGACCTCGCGCGCGATGACGGTCTTTTGGACCTCGGTGGTCCCCTCGAAGATGGTCGTCACGCGCACATCGCGCAAGTAACGCTCGACGAGGTACTCGCGCACGTAGCCGTAGCCGCCGTGGATCTGGACGGCCTCGTCGCAGACGCGCTTGGCGTGCTCGGTGGCGTAGACCTTCGCCATGGCGGCCTCGCGGGAAAACCGCCCAGCCGCCGCCTGCTTCAGCGTCGCCGCGCGCCACACGAGCAGCTCGGCGGCGTCGAGGCCGGTGGCCATGTCCGCCAGCTTGTCGCTGATCGCCGCGAAGTCGCCGATGGGGCGGTCGAACTGCTTACGCTCGAGCGCGTAGCGGGCCGACGCGCCAAGCGCCGCCCGGGCGATGCCGTTGGCCATGGCGCCGATGGTGATGCGGCCGCCGTCCAGCGCGGCCATGGCGATGCGAAAGCCCATCCCCTCGTCGCCCAGGAGGTTTTCGGCCGGGACCTCGCAGCCCTCGAGGATGACCGGCACGGTGTTGGACCCGCGCAGGCCCATCTTGTCCTCGGCCTTGCCGACGGAGAAGCCTTGAAAGCCGGGCTCGACGACGAAGGCGCTGATGCCGCGGTGTCTCGGGCCGTCAGCCCCGGTGCGCGCCATGACGATGAGCGCGCCGGCGTAGGCGCCGGACGTGATCCACATCTTCGTGCCGTCGAGGATGTAGCGGTCGCCGTCGCGCCGCGCCGTGGTGCGCAGGCTCGCCGCGTCCGAGCCCGACGCCGGCTCCGACAGGCAGAAGGCCCCGGCCACCAGCTCGCCCGAGACCAGGCGCGGGACGTAGCGATTCGCCAGCTCCGGACTGCCGAATCGGGCGATGGTCTCGGCGACCATGTGGGTCACGCTCATGCCCACCGCGGTCGCCGCGCAGGCCTCGGCGGTCTCTTGCAGCGCCAAGGTCAGCGCGACCACCCCGGCCTCGGACCCGCCGTAGGCCGCGGGCACGTTGACGCCCAAGAGCCCCAGCCGCCCCATGGCCCGGTACTCGTCGGCCGGGAAGACGCCGTCGCGGTCGCGCGCGACGGCCTTGGGCCAGAGCTCGCGCTTGGCGAACTCACGCGCGAGGTCGCGGATCTGGCGCTCTTCGTCTGTCAGCCCGAGATCCATCTCGCCTGCCTCGTCTCTAGACCTTCGCCGCGAATTCCTTGAGCACCGAGCGCGCGATGACCAGCCGCTGGATCTCGCTGGTGCC
>CAZNZH010000753.1:0-3053 GCA_964577445.1 uncultured Myxococcales bacterium | reverse complement strand
CGCAGCCCGCGCTCAAGCGCCTCCACCGGCCCATCCAGGCTGCCGTGCAGGACGTCGACGCAGACGGGGATCGCCTCCAAGCGCGACGCCGTCTCGCCGACGGCGACGATGACGGTCTCAGCCCCCATCAGCTCGACGACCAGCGCCACGATGCCCTCGCGGTCCTGGTACGCCGCGCGCGAATTCGCGTGAATCACCGCGGTCGTCCCCATGGCGTCGATGACCAGGCCGCTCAGCCCGTCGCCCTCGGAGTTCACGACCCGGTAGACGTTGGTGTCGGCCGACGGCAGCCCCAGCACGCGCCGGCGCCCGATGGACTGAGCCAATCGCTCGCGGACCACCGTGAGGAAGGGGCGCGGCTCGAACAAGCGCTCCGACGAGCGGCGATGCTCCAGCAGGCGCACGGCGATCTGGGCCTGCGGGTTGTAGTAGCCCGAGCCCAGGATCTGCCCGCGCTCGTCTTCCACGACGCAGGCACCGCCGAAGTCGCCGACCTCGCCGGTGACCTTGTCGACCGCGCCGGTGAAGACCCAGGGGTGACCCAGCCAGAAGGGCTTGCTGCGGCCGCGCCGCAAGCGAACAACGATGAGGGGTAGGCTCATGATTCGTCGTCATCCGAGGCGCTGTCGCCGCCGGGGTCGGCCCCGCCTTCGTCGTGATAGTCGGCGTCGCCCAGAGCGCCTTCCGCCCCTGCCAGCGCGCCGTCGTCGTCGCCCTCGATTCCCTCGATTCCCTCGACGGGGTCGAGGGAATCGACGTCCTCATCCTCCGCGGCGTCGACGGGGTGGATGCTGACCACCTTCTCGTCGTTGCCCAGCGCGATGATGCGCACGCCGCGAGCCTGCCGGCTGTAGACGCGCACCTCACGGACCGGGAGGCGGATGATGGTGCCGCCGTCGGAGACCACCATCAGGTCATCCGTGCCCTCCACACACCGCATGTCGACCAGCGCGCCGTTGCGGGCCACGTAGGGCAGCCCGCGCAGGCCGAGCCCGCCGCGCCGCTGAATGCGGAACTTCGCCAGGGGCACGCGCTTTCCGTAGCCGTTCTCGGTGATGAAGAGGACCGTGGGCGTGGTGTCATCGACCTGCTCTTCGTCGCCGCCGTCCTCGGCCGCGTCGGCCCCATCGCCGGGTTCGCCAGCCTCCTCGTCGATCTCGTCGCCCTCTTCCTCGACGGCCCCCTCAAGGTGCAGCACGTCCATGGCCACCACATAGTCGCTATCGCGCAACGAGATGCCGCGCACACCCCGAGTCGCGCGCCCGATGGCTCGCGCGTCCGTCGCGGGGAAGATGATGCACTGGCCGCGAGCGGTCACCATCATGATGTGCTCGTCGCCCTTGCAGACGCGCACGGCGACGAGGTCGTCGTCGTCCTCGAGGTTGATGGCGCGGATGCCCGAGTTGCGGACGTTCTTGTACTGGCTGAGCAGGGTGCGCTTGATCGTCCCCTGCCGCGTCGCGAAGACCAGCGCGCGGTCGTCGCGGTCGAGGTCTTCAACGGTCAGGATCGACTTGACCTGCTCGCCCGACTCCAGCGGGATCAGGTTCACGATGGCCTTGCCCGTCGAGTTGATGCCGCCCGAGGGCAGCTCCCAGACCTTCAGCGGGTAGACCTGACCGCGGTCGGTGAAGATGAGCAGCATCGAGTGCGCCGACGCCACGAAGAGGTCGCTGACGGCGTCGGTGTCCTTGGTGCTCATCCCCGAGCGCCCGCGCCCGCCGCGCCGCTGCGTGCGGTAGTCCGACAGCGGCGTGCGCTTGATGTAGCCGGTGGTCGTCACCGTCACGACCATGTCCTCATCGGCGATGAGGTCCTCCATGCCGATGTCGCCGGACGCGTCGACGATGGTGGTGCGCCGCGCGTCGCCGAACTTGTCGCGGATGGCCTCGAGCTCACCGACGATGACGTCCATCAGCAGCGCCTCGGACGCCAAGATCGCCTCGAGCCGCTCGATGACCGCCATGACCTCGGCGTACTCCGCCTTGATCTTGTCGACCTCGAGGGCGGTGAGCCGCTGAAGCCGCATGTCCAGGATGCTCTGCGCCTGGATCTCCGACAGGGTGAACGCCACCATGTTCGCCAGCGCGATGAGGTAGCCCTCGAGGATGTGCGCTCGCTCGCGCGCCTTGCGCAGCTCATAGCGGCACCGGCGCGTGACCACGTCTCTGCGGTGGTTCACGAAATGGACCAGCAGCTCTTTGAGCGTCAGCACGCGCGGCTGGCCGTCGACGATGGCCAGGTTGATGATGCCGAAGCTCGACTGCATCGGCGTCATCGCGAAGAGGCTGTTCAGCACGATCTGCGCCATCGCGCCTTTCTTCAGCTCGATGTAGATGCGCATACCGCGGCGGTCGCTCTCATCGCGGAGGTCGCGGATGCCCTCGATGCGCTTCTCGCGCACCAGCTCCGCGATGCGCTGAAGCAGCTTGGCCTTATTGACCTGGTAGGGCAGCTCGGTGACCGCGATGGCCGCCTCGTCACCGCGATCGTCCAGCTCGATGTCGCAGCGCGCGCGCATCCGCACGATGCCGCGGCCCGTCCGGTACGCCTCGTCGATGCCCTGGCGCCCGAAGATGTAGCCGCCGGTTGGAAAATCGGGGCCCGGCACCATGCGCGCGAGCTCGTCGATGGTGATCTCCGGGTTGCGCGCCAGGGCGATGGTCGCGGTGATGATCTCCTGCAGGTTGTGGGGCGGCATGTTCGTGGCCATACCGACCGCGATGCCGCCCGAGCCATTGACCAGCAGGTTCGGAAAGCCCGAGGGCAGGACCGCCGGCTCTTTCTCGGAGCCGTCGTAGTTCTCCTGCCAGTCGACGGTCTCTTTTTCGAGATCGGCCAGCATCTCTGCGGCCAATCGCGTCATGCGCACCTCGGTGTAGCGCATGGCGGCGGCCGGGTCGCCGTCGACGGAGCCGAAGTTGCCCTGGCCGTCGATGAGCGGGTAGCGCAGGGAGAAGTCCTGCGCCATGCGCACCATCGTGTCGTACACGGCCATGTCGCCGTGCGGATGGTACTTGCCGATGACGTCGCCGACGATGCGCGCCGACTTC
>CAZNZH010000752.1:0-3060 GCA_964577445.1 uncultured Myxococcales bacterium | reverse complement strand
CCGAGGCGCCGTCCGTACTCCTGAAAGGCGCCGCCGCGCAGCCCGGTCAGGTCGTACGCCTCCTTGAAGCTCAGGCGGCCCTCCAGTGCTGCCCGCATCACGGAGAGTGCGAAGGTTGCGCCCAATCGTGTGTTCTGCGTGTTGTAGAAGTCGCCGCCCCCGGATGCTTTCGCTTTCGCGCGCTCCTGCTGCGTGTATTCGTTGTAGAAGCCGAAAAATGCATCGCGCCCGATGAGGTGAAGATCCATGGCACGGCGCCCGGCGACGATCGGGCTGACCTTGAACTGTCGCGCGAGTCGCTCGAACACATCGCGTTCCTGCTTCATTGCCGGCCACAGGCGCCTGAGCTCGGCAGCTGGTACGAGAAACTCGGCGGCTGCGCGGTCGCAGAACCGCTCGACGCGCTGATTGCCGGGAAAGATCCCCTCGAAGCCGGAGATTCCCTCGCCCTCGCGGCCAAGCCATACATGCGCCAGCTCGTGCGCCAACGTGAACATCTGCGCCGACTTTGCATCCGCTCCGTTCACAAAGATCAGCGGTGCATAGGCATCGGTCAGCGCAAACCCGCGGAATTCCTGGACGTCTAGCTTGCGGGAGGTGTTGTTGCCGACAACTCCGTTGATGATCGTGATGACGCCGAGCCCCTCGATGCGGCGGCGCAGCTCGCCCACGGCCTCCGTCCAGGTTCGGACTTCCGACGCCCAACCGTCGTCGAGGCCGATGAACCGCCGCATCTCCCGACCGGCCGCCTCCGGTTCGTCGGCCAGGCGAGCACTTCCCACGAAGTCCAACGGCTCTCCTTCGCCCTCCCGTCGCTCCTCGCGCAGCCAGTCCTGACAGCGCTGCATCGCGTAGATGGTGTCGATGAGATCAGCGCTTGGCCTCGACCAGCGCTCGCTAACTGTGCGGAAGTCCTGGATCGGAAGCCGCTCCACCGGAGGCTCCGGCAGGAAGAAGTAGCCAATCGGTGTGTGCGTCGCCTTGGCAAAAGTCTCCAATTGCTTGAGTGTCGGCTGCTTCTCACCATGCTCCCAGTCTTTGAGCTGTGGGAACCGTACGCCCAGTTCGAACTCGTCGATGCGCGAGCGCTCGCAGGCCCAGCGAAGAAGCTGCGGGCTGACCTGCACGCGTGTCACGCGGCCGCCCTCACGTTCAGCTGGCCAGTAACCGCGGCGGCGATGAGCGCTGCGCGGCGCTCCTTGAGCAGCGCGATGGTGCGCTCGGTCGCCGCCCGCACGGCGTCGAGCTTCGCAGTCTCGCGCGTGATGTGGGCGACGATGGCGCGCTGCTCGTCGAGGGGAGGAAGGAACACTTCAACGTTTGCGAAGCGCTCTGGTTCAATTCGCCACTGGTTGATACGAATGCCATTCGAAATCGACAGGTAGACCGTCGTGAGCTGAGGCATTCGCAACATCGAGTGCAGGAACTTGGGCTCTTCCGAATGGACAGGTCGGAACACGACGTAGTCGGGACTTGTGATCCCTCGAAAATCGGAAACACCCAACGATCCCTGCCACGCCTTCATCTTGTTGACGACCAAGTCGCCGACCTCAACAAGTTGATACTTGCTGAGGTCATCAGGCACCCGGTTCGCGTTATCGTCGCGCGAGGCCCGCTCGATGACGCCAAACTCGCGATACACCGAGAGCACAGTCAAGTCCGGATAGTCGAGGATCTTGGACTTCCGAAAGAGCCTACCGACTCGAGTCGAGCGCCAATGCGCCGGGATCTCGCCCAGCCACGGCACGCCGGAGTCGCGCAGCTTCACCTTCGGGTCGATCCCGCGTGTGACGGCGGTGGCGATGATGGCCTTGCGCTTCTCGGCGAGGATCTCAAGAAGGCCCCGCTTGGACTGCAACAGTTCGTCAACCTTCAAGACCGACGCATCGAGGTAGTTGGCAATCCTCACCTGCTGGTCGTAAGCGAGCACGGGGACACGCAACGCCTTGAGGTCGTCGGTACTCAGCTCCATGAATGTTGAGCCACGTCCGAGTGCTTGGAGGAGCGGCACGCTGTTCGCGAGCACGTAGTAGAAAAACCTGGGCTCAATGCCTTCTCGCGCGCTCAGCAGGAAGCAGCCTTGGTTTGAGCAAGCGTCAAGGCCGAGAAGTGCGAGCTGGCCGATCGGGGCGCGCTTCGTCAGCACGATGCCACCAGCGCTAGCCATCGTCGTCCCAGAGTTTGCGAACCCCTCGGCAGTGAGTTTCCGGCGCGTGTCGCGCAGCACGTTGCCATCGACTTGGCTCACGTCCTCCGGCGTCACCCACCCGATGTCACCATCCCAGTAATCGGCGTTTCCGCTCTCGGGTGTGGACCCGCTCACGATCTCGAAGAGGTGTCGAAGTTGAATACTGGTATCGCGGTTCACACCGTGACCTCACGAAGCAGGCGGACTACGTTCTCCTCGGCCTTCTTCAGGTCTGCGTCGATGTCTGCGAGCGGCCTCGGCGGCGTGAACACGTAAAAGTGCCGGTTGAAGTTGATCTCGTAGCCGACCTTGTCCTTGGCTCTATCCATCCACGCGTCCGGGACGTGCGGCTTCACTTCGCGCTCGAAGTACGCTTCCACGTCCTCCGTGAGCGGCACGTTCTCGTAGTCGCGCAGGTCGGCGTCGGCCTCGAAGCCCGAGCCACGACCACCCGCTGGGAGGGGCTCAGCCCTCCCGTCGCGCTGCGTGAACACCGAGCGAAAGAGCTTCTGCTCGGTCGCCTTCCACCGGCTCCCACGCTTCTTCAAGAGCGCCTCGATCTCGTCCCACGTCGCCGGCCAGTCCAGGCGCGGCTCTCGGCCGACGCCCAAGTCGATGGCCTGCACGTCGTCGAGCAGGTGCGGACAGGCGTCGAGGAAGCGCGCCTTGTCGTCCGTCGTCAGCTGGTAGCGCAGGCGAAGCGGGCGCTCGACGGTGACGCGGGTGTAGCCGAAGTCAGCGTTGTCGAAGGTCTTGGAGCGCGGCCCTTCCTCGAACTTGCCGTAGAGGCGCACGATCTCGTCGATCTGCGCGCCGGTCATGTGCCGCCGCTTGTCGCCGAGACTGCGCTTGCTGTCCTCGCTGCCGCCCGC
>CAZNZH010000751.1:0-3061 GCA_964577445.1 uncultured Myxococcales bacterium | reverse complement strand
GGTCGCGACCCTGCCGATGTACCTCAACGCGCTCGCGGGCAAGGGCACGCATCTGGTCACGGTCAACGACTACCTGGCCAGCCGCGACGCCGAGTGGATGGGGCAGCTTTACCGGTGGCTGGGGATGGAGGTCGGCGTCATCGTCAGCGACCTGCCCGACACCCAGCGCCGCGCCGCCTATGCCGCCGACATCACCTACGGGACGAACAACGAGTTCGGCTTCGACTACCTGCGTGACAACATGAAGTTCTCGCTGGCGCGGCGTGTGCAGCGCGGGCTGAACTACGCCATCGTCGACGAGGTCGACTCGATCCTCATCGACGAGGCGCGCACGCCGCTGATCATCAGCGGGCCGGCCGACCGCTCATCGGATTGGTACTACCGCATCAACGCGATCATCCCGTTTCTCAAGCGGGAACAGGACTTTCTGGTCGATGAGAAGAGCCACAGCGTCACGCTCACCGACTCGGGCGTCGACAAGGTGGAGGCGCGGCTCAAGATCCCGAACCTCTATGATGTCGAGCACATCGAGGTGCTCCACCATGTGCATCAGGCGTTGAAGGCGCACACGCTCTTCAAAAAGGACGTCACCTACGTCGTCGAAGACGCGAAGGTCATCATCGTCGACGAGTTCACGGGCCGTAAGATGCACGGCCGGCGCTGGTCCGACGGCCTGCATCAAGCGGTCGAGGCCAAAGAAGGCCTCAAGATCGAGCAGGAAAACGAGACGCTGGCGACGATCACGTTTCAGAACTTCTTCCGGCTCTACTCGAAGCTCTCGGGCATGACCGGTACGGCCGACACCGAGGCCACCGAGTTCAGCGAGATTTACAGCCTCGACTGCAACGTCATCCCGACGAACCGGCCGATCCTGCGCAACGACGAGAACGATCTCGTCTACAAGACCGAGGGCGAGAAGTGGTTCGCGGTCATCGATGAGATCGTCGCCGCGAACGAGCGCGGGCAGCCGGTCCTCGTCGGCACGACCAGCGTCGAGAAGTCGGAGTATCTGGCGCAGTTGCTGGCGAAGCGGCAGGTCCCCCACTATGTGCTGAACGCGAAATTCCACGCCATGGAGGCCGAGATCGTCGCGCAGGCCGGGCGGCTGGGCGCGGTCACCATCGCGACGAACATGGCCGGCCGCGGTACCGACATCGTGCTGGGCGGAAACGCGAAGGCGATGGCGGAGGCGGAGGTCGGCGCGGACTCGGGGCCGGAGTTCGAGGCGGCGGTCGCGCGCCACGAGATCACCTGCGCCGCGGAGCGTAAGGAGGTGCTGGCGGCCGGCGGGCTCTTCATCATCGGCACCGAGCGGCACGAGAGCCGGCGCGTCGACAACCAGCTACGCGGTCGCGCCGGGCGACAGGGCGACCCCGGGCGCAGCCGGTTTTTTCTGAGCCTCGACGATGAGCTGATGCGCATCTTCGGCAGCGACCGCATCAAGAAGCTGATGGAGACGCTGAAGATGCCCGAGGGCGAGCCTATCGAGCACCCGTGGATCAACCGGGCGGTCGAGAACGCGCAAAAGCAGATCGAGAACCGCAACTACGACCAGCGAAAGAACATCCTCGAGTACGACGACGTGATGAACCTTCAGCGCAAGGCGCTGTACGCGTTGCGCGACGAGATCCTGACCGGGGACAAGGTCCACGAGAAGGTGCTCGAGGCCATCGACGACACGGTGTTCCGCATCTGCGACGACACGTTCCCCGAGGGGACTGTGGCCGAGGGCTGGGACCCGGAGCCGGTGGAGAAGGCGCTGCGGATGCACTTCAACGCCGACGTGCGCTTCAATGACGAGGGCAGCCGGCCCACCTTCGAGGGGTTTCGCGAGCAGGCGACCAGGCTGGTGCGGGCGGCGTACGAGAAGCACGAGCGTCAGATCATGGACGGGCTGCGGCGCGCGGCGGCGGCCCAGGGCAGCTCGGTCAGCGACGACGTGATCCGCGAGCGCTGGCGGTTCTTCGAGCGCGAGCGGTACCTGCGCGGCATCGACGTGCTGTGGACGCATCACTTGAAGGTGATGGACTCGCTGCGGCAGGGCATCGGGCTTCAGGGCTATGCGCAGAAGGACCCGAAGCTGGTCTACAAAAAAGAGGGCTACGACCTGTTCGAGCTGATGTTCGACAAGATCAAGGAGAACGTCACCGAGGTGCTGTTCCGCGCTGAGGGGCCGACGGAAGAAGAGATCGTCGCGATGCGCGACAAGCGGTTGCAGGAGGAGCAGAAGCTGCATCAGGCCCGGGCGAACGCGGCCGCGTCGCAGCAGGCGGCGGCCGATGAGGCGGCCGCGCGCCAGAGGATCGTCCACCAGGGTGGGACGTTTCAGCGGCAGGGCGCGAAGGTCGGGCGCAACGACGCGTGTCCGTGCGGCAGCGGTAAGAAGTACAAGAAGTGCCACGAGGGCCGGGAAGACGAGCTGGAGTTGCTGCTCGCCAAGCAGCAGCGGTCGGCCTGAGCGCGATGGCGATCTATCGCGACGTGGCGGAGCTGCCCCGACCGCCGCTGGAGCCGGTGGCGACGCTGGGGAACTTCGACGGGGTGCACCGGGGGCATCAGGCGATCCTCGCGCGGGTGCGGGAGGAGGCGGCGCGGCGCGAGGTGCCGTCGATGGTCATCACCTTCGACCCGCACCCGGCGACCTTGCTGCGGCCCGAGCGGCCGCATCGCGCGATCATGTCGCTGGACGCGAGGCTGAAGCGGCTGGGCGACCTGGGCATCGACCACACGCTGGTCCTGAGCTTTGACCACGCCATGGCCGAGATGACCGCGGAGGAGTTCATCCAGGAGGTCCTGTGGGACGCGCTGCACGTGCGCGCGATCTATGTGGGGCCTTACACCGCGTTTGGGCGCGGGCGTGGCGGGGACGTGCGGGTGCTGGCGTCGGTGGGGCGCGACCTCGGCTACGACGTGGGCGAGGTGGAGCCGGTCTTCATCGGCGGCGCGCGCGTCTCGTCGACGCGGGTGCGCCGCGCGGTGCTCGAGGGCGAGCTGTCCGAGGTCGCCCAGCTCCTCGGTCGACACCACCAGGTCGTCGGCACCGTGGTGACCGGCGAAGGCC
>CAZNZH010000750.1:0-3079 GCA_964577445.1 uncultured Myxococcales bacterium | reverse complement strand
AGCGGGGCGCCCACGATGCGGCTGGCCTCCTGCGCGCTGCGGACCGTGGGGTCGAGGAGCTCGAGCAGCAGCACCAAGAGCAGCCCCAGGGCGACGCCGCCGACGAGTCCGGCGGCGATCACGAGCAAGAACGGCTGCTTTTGTGCGGTAGCGGGCTCGCGCGCGGCGTCGATGACACGGATGCGCGACGACGACTCGTAGCCGGCGAGGGACCGGCTGACGACGGAGTCTTCGTAGCGGGCGAGCAGATCTTGGTAAACCCTGGACTTCGCCGTCTGGGCCAGCGTGAGCGTCTGATACGCTTGGTCGTGGTCGGCAGCCCCCCTGATGCGCTCGCGTGCTCTGGCTTCCTCGGTCGCCAGATAAGAGATCTTCTCTTTCAGCGCCTCGGTGTCCGACACGAGCTGCTCGTAGCTGCGCCCGGCCGTCGGGTCCTTGGTTGAAGACGCCAGCTTGATGAAGCGCTCGAGCGGGTCGCGGTCGTCGCCCGCGGACTCCGACTGCGCGCGCGCCAGGGCGGCTTGGCGATCGGCGACGACCGCCTGGGCCGCCTTCACGTCGGGATGCGCCTCGGTGTACTTGCTCAAGAGCGACCGAAGCTTCGACCGGGCGCTGGCGAGCCGCGTCGCTGCCGCCTCGGTCGTCGGATCAAAGCGGGCCAGGCTCTCCTCGAAGAGACGCTGGCGCTCCTGATTGGCGGCCAACTCAGCCTTCGCCTCGATGAGCGCACGGGAGAGGCGCTCGACCTCGCCCATGTTGATCTTCTGCATCTCGGGCAGGGCGTCGCCGTGCTCTTGCTTGAACTTGCGCAAGTCCTCTTCAACCTGGGTCAGCTCGCCCTGAACGCGGTCCACTTGGCTGCGGAGAAACTTCACGCTCTCGTCGAGCGCCTGGGAGTGCGGCCGCACGAGCTCGGCGATCAGCGAGTCGGTCAGCACCGCCAACCCGCGGTAGACGCGGCTCGGGTTTCGGCCGACGACCTTGAGGTGCACGATCCCGCCGCCCTCGGACCAGACGTCGATGTGCGAACGAAAGCTCTCGACCAGGCCCTCGATCTGGGCCGGGGTCGACCTCGCGTCGATTTCGCCCAGCTCGCGCAACACGTGCTCGATCGTGTCGCTGGAGCGCACGATCGTGTGGATGGCGGGCAGGCGCTGGTTGACGGCCATGCTGACCTGGAGGTCGCGCAGACCCGGTTGGTCCGCGCTGGCGTCCTCCACCAACAGCCGCGCCGAGGCGGACAGCTTCGGCGGCACCACGTTGGCCCACACGAACGCGAGCAGCGGCACGAGGAAGATCGGGATGAGCATGACGCGCCAGTGCGCGCGCAGGGCGTCGATGAGCTGGTCGAGGTCGATTTGGCGGCTGCTATCGCTCACGACGAGGCCCCCGCGGATGGGCCGGCGCTGCTCGGGCCCGCGCTCGACGCGCCCCTGGCCGAGCCAGCGTAACGCTCGCGCAGGTGCCTCCAGCTCGTCCGGATCGAGTCGATCATTCCCACGGGCGCGATGGGTGCGGCGTTCAGCACGACGCCGATCGGTGGCAGCCCCGCGTCCCGCAGCCAGCGTGTGACCACGGCGAGATCGTCGCGGCGCGTTCCGCGGCGGCTGACCACCAGCACCGACGCATCGAATTGCTGCATCCACGCGTGGGGGAGCTCGAGGAAGTCGTCGCCCTCCAGCATCGGCGGGCCGAGCACGATCACCATCTCCGAGGGCGCGAGCGTGAAGGGCTCGACCTTCTGCAACCAGCCCCAGCGCATGAACCGGATGGGTCGCGCCGAGTGCTCCGAGAGCGCGTCGACCAGCCCGGGGACGACGGTGCCGACGCCGTCGCGACCGGACACGGCGGTCATCAGGACGCAGCGAGCGCCGGCCGCTTCGGTCACAGCCACGAACCCGGCGGCCAGTCGCGACATCTCGCGCCGACTATGGATGTCCCGGACCCTCATCTACGCCTCTTGAGCCGCCTACGTTTACCGGCGCTCGGACGCCTCACCCAGGTCGCCCGAGGTCGCGCCGACGCCGTCCACTACGGGCGTTTGGGATGGTTCCCGTAGTGGCGCGCTGACATTCTGACGGACTGCGGGCTCCGCTGCCACGTTGGGGGGCATGAGCGTGAAGGTCGCGGAGCGCTCGATGACAAGCCGCAGGCCCTCTTCCGACTGCCCCCAGGTGGCCGTCGAGCCGCTGCGGTCTTGGATGCGGAGCCGGTGGGTGCCCTTCGAGACGCGCCACGACGTGCTGTCGCCGTAGTCGAGCGATCGCGACCTCTCGCGGTCCAGCGTGATCGTGAGCTGGCCACTCGCCAGATCTTGGTGGCGCACCACGAGCTTCGGCGAGCAGGCCGCGCTCAGCGCGAACAGGAGCCAGGCGGCCAGCAGCGCGGTGCGAGACCGGCGGTCGGGGCGGTCGGACGGTCGGCTCACCTGGCAGCCCCGTAAATCAAGACAGCGGTCGTGCTGATGATCGCGAGGTCGCTCAGCACCTGCACGAAGGTGCGCCAGGCTTTGCCGCGCACGTCGACGCCCACGGTGTCGCCCGGCTCGATGCGCACCGCCGCGACCAGCCCGCCTTCCGCCAACGCCTCTCGCACGTCGTAGGTGGTGGCGAAGGTCCAGCGCGGCGCGGTGCGGACCACGTGAACGCGCTGCATCGCGCCATCTTCAGTGGGTCCGCCGGCGAGCGACAGCGCATCCAAGAGCGACAGCGAGCCGGCGACCGGGTGCCGCCCGGGGTTCCGAACGCTGCCGATGACATTGACGTGGTGCGCGAGCGGGTCGTGGCGGCCGACGACGCCCGAGGGGACATAGACGATAGCGCCTACCCCGGGAGGCAGCGGTTCGAGCGAGGTCTTGTCCGCCATCTGCGCGAAGAGATCGACCGACTGACTGCCGTGGACCGTGATGAGGCGAACGGCCGACAGGTCGGCCTCGGGGAGCTGGCCGCCGGCGAGGGCCAGCGCGGTCAGCGCGGTGACGCCGGGGCCCCGCTCGTAGATGCCCGGCGCGCGCACGGCGCCCAAGACGACGACCTTCTCGACCAGGGCCTGATGCCCCAGATACACGGCCCAAGGGCTG
>CAZNZH010000749.1:0-3087 GCA_964577445.1 uncultured Myxococcales bacterium | reverse complement strand
CCACGACGATGGCGCCGCTCGGGGTCGTGTCCGCGGCGTCGCTCACGTCGGCCGAGATCAACCCGGAGACGGGCTCGTTTGCGCGCGGGGCCCACAGCTTCGCAGGCGCGTCGACCAGCGGCGTGACCCTCTCGGGCACCTACACCGGCAGCGCGGAGGGCTCGCTGAGCTTCCGGGCCCTGAGCGCCGGCACCGTCGGGCAGGACGACATCGTCATGGAGCTGCGCAACGAGGCGGGCGACACGCTGAAGTTCTTCAAGCTGCGCGCGGCCGACGGGCCCGACGCCGCCTACGAGTTCGACAACGGGCTGGTCGCGCGGTTCAGCGCCGGCACCGTCGTCTCCCGAGACACCCTCGCGTTCGCGGTCTCGGCGGCGACACCTGGCACCGTAAACCCGGCGGGCGCCTTCTCGGCGGTGGGCGCCGCGGCGCCGGGCTTCGAGGCGGGCCAGTGGGTCGCCGCCGGGTCGTTTTCGGTAAACGGCGTCTCGATCGCGGTGGGCGCCGGCGACTCGATCAACACGGTCCTCGCGCGCATCACGGCGTCTCAGGCGGGCGTGACGGCCAGCTTCGACGCCCAGACCGAGCGCATCACCCTGACGGGCAAACAGAGCCGCCTTGACCCCATCAGCCTCGGCGCCGACAGCTCGGGGTTTCTCTCGGCCACGCGGCTGACCGAGGGCACGCGGAGCCTCTTCACGACGCGGACCAGCGCTGAGGTCAATCAAGCTGAGAGCACGTTCGGCCCGAAGGCGCCTGGGTTTTTGGGCGGTTCGTCGGCCGCGCCGAAGGTCGGCGGCAGCTACGGCGGGGCGCGCGACGAGACGCTGACCTTCACGGCGACGCGGACCGGGACGGTCGGGGGCCTCGACCCGCTTCAGTTTGAGGTGCGGGACGGCGCTGGGCTCTCGATGGGCACGGTGGACTTCTCGCCGTCCGCGCCTGCGGGCACGACCCAGACCCTGGCCAACGGCCTCGAGCTCTCGCTGGGCCCGGGGAGCGTCGTCAGCGGCGACAGCTTCAGCGTGGACGTGGCCGCCACCGTCAACGGGGCCGTGGACCCGGCGGCGGCCTTCAACGGCGGCCCCGACGCGGGCCCCGGCTTCGACGCCGGGTTCGCGGTGACGGCGGGATCCTTTGAGGTCAACGGCGTCGCCATCGCGGTGGACGCGGCGGACTCCATCAGCAGCGTGCTCGCGAAGATCTCGGGCTCCGCGGCCGGCGTCACGGCGAGCTTCGACGCACGAACGGAGACGATTCAGCTCGTGGCGACCGCCCGGGGCGACCGGGCGATCACCCTGGGCAACGACTCGTCGGGCTTTTTGGCGGCGACGCGCCTCGACGCGTCGAGTCAGGCGCTGGGAGCGGCGCCCGGTGAGGGCGACATCGATGAGAAGCTGGGCTCGTTGGCGGCGCTGACGGGGATCGCGTCGGGCAGCTTTCAGGTCGGCGGCCGCGCCGTCGCGCTGGACGTGGGCAGCGACTCGATGCGCGACGTCATCACGCGGATAAACGCCGCGGGCGCTGGGGTCCGGGCGAGCCTGGACGACGCGGGGAAGCTGGTGATGGAGTCGACGATCGCCGGGCGCGAGGTCAGCTTCGACGACGGCGGCACGCGCTTTTTCGAGACCGTCGGCGTGACGACGCGGTGGGATGGAAAGGACGCCACCGGCGGCGCGCGCTCGGTCAGCTCGCGCAGCGCCGCCGAGGCGGTCAAAGAGGTGGTGAGCGCGCTCAATGAGATCTTGCGCGGGAGCGCGCAGCCGCAAAACGTGCAGGACAACGCGCCGCGCGCCCTGCGAGACGATCTGCGGCGGATGATGAGCAAGGCCGTCGCGGGGATGAGCCGCGCGCAGAGCCAGAAGATGGGGCTGCGCTTTGACGGGGACGTCTCCGCGCGCGACGCGCTCAGCCTGGACCGGCAGGCGCAGTCGCGGCTCGAGTCGAGCCTCCGCAACGACCCGCGGGTCGCCCTCGACTTCTTCAACAAGCCCTCAGACGGGCTGCGCGGCGGGCTGCTGGACGCGATGATCCAGCGGGTGCAGATCGGCGAAAAGCGCTTGGCCGAGCTGGTCGGATCGAAGGGGCAGAAGCTGTCGCTGAGCGCGTAATCGGTCGCCCGGTGGACGGGGGGAGCCCCAGGCGATAAGTCCGGCGGCGCATGGTGGATCGATATCCAGATGGGCGCTGAGCTTCGGGCGGCGCCGCCGCGGGTCATGGTGTGGGCCAGCGCGCTGAGCCTGGACGCGCCGGTGGTGGCCTTGGCTTGGCAGGAGCTCTTCGCCCGCGCGCTCGGGGTGAGCGTCGGGTGGCCGGGGCGTGTGGTCTTGGGCCTGGCGGTGTGGGTGGTCTACGCCGCGGACCGCTGGTTTGACGGCCGGCGGATCCCGGCGGGGCAGGCCACCACGCCGAGGCACCGCTTCGCCGTGCGCTTTCGGTGGCCCATCGCGGTCGCCATGGTGTGCGCGGCGGCGGCCGGGCTGGCGGTCGCGCTCGCTCGCTTGGAGCCGGCGCTGATCCGGCTCGGGCTGGCCCTGGGCGGGGGCGTGGCGGGCTACCTCGCGCTGAACCAGGCGACGCCGCAGGGGTGGGGGCTCCGCGTGCCCAAAGAGCTCGCCGCGGCCTTGTTCTTTGCGGCTGGGAGCCTGCTGCTGCCGGTGGCCCGCGCGCCGTCCGCGGGGCTGTGGGTCATCGCGACCGGGAGCCTGTACACCGCGCTGTGTCTCATCAATCTGGTGGCCGTCGCCGCGTGGGACCGCGAGCGCGACGTCGCCCAGGGCCAAGCGTCGGTCGTGACGCGCTCGCCGGGGGTGGTGCGCTGGTTGGCGCCCGCGGCGTGGGCGGTCGCGGCCCTCGCGCTGGGTGTCGGCGCGGCGACCCTGTGGGGCGGCTCCGGGGTCGAGGCGGCGGCGGTGCCCTTGTGTGAGGCGGTCAGCGGCGCGGGCCTCGGCGTGCTGCTCAGCGAGCGCGGTCCCGGCAGCCCGGAGCTGCGCGCGCTGGTCGCCGATGTGGTCTTGCTGACGCCGCTGCCGGTCTTGTGCGTGCGGTGGCTCAGCGGCGGCTGAGCCAGGGCGCGGGCTGAGTCAG